>NZ_LDVA01000387.1:0-58294 GCF_050768715.1 Burkholderia sp. ZZQ-2
CGTCGACGTTTCCTCGCAGATCCGGTCGCCAGCACATTAGAGCCAAGGCAGCCGGGTAGGGCGACCGGGGGCAGACTGGACGCCGCCTTCGAACGCGTCAGCGACGAGGCCGAGCACGAATGGCTCCTGAATTAGCACCACCTTGCGTATCCTGCAACTGATCTTGTGCTTGAGTGTTCTGAACGACGCCGATGTCACTGCATCACGGTGGAAGAGGGAGTGGCTCGATCCGTCAGCCGACTACTGCCGGGTGCACCACAGCCTGCTCGAGACTGTTCCACAATCGATTTTTGCCAGAGCTCCGAATTTCGACGCCGCGCTGCGGGCGATATCACGTTATCGATGCCCACCGCTCAGGCTGAGCAAAACATTGCGCTAGCAGTATTAGTGAACATTGCTAGCACTCCTTTGGGCGCGGCTAGCATTGATTGTGAACTTCTACAGCAGGCGCCAAAGGTGCTTCGCGATATTGTTACCGTGTCGCTTTCCCTCGACGATCCGTCCGACATGGACAGAGTTGTGAGCGCAGTACTTCAGGTAAAGGGGCGCGAGCACAGGCTAGCCGAGCTATGCAATGGCGCGCTGTCAGATGTTATCGCCGCCGCAGTTGAGCTGGATATCGTCAATTCCGAATGGGATGCACTGGATGGGAATGTGCCAGCCGTCGAGGCGCACGACCAGAACCAGTATCACGACGGATGCGTCCATTTGTGCGTCGTACTCTCGGCGCTCATCGCGAGACTCACACCGGTGGATCCGGAATACGCTCGCTCGCTGGCGCAATCATGGAAGCGTATGCCCGGCCTCCTAGGTCTGCGAATGTGGGTCAACGCGCTAAGGCTCACACCGCTTTTCACTGCCGATGAAGCGGCTTCCGGGATTCTCGAACTGCCGGAGAAGGCTTTCTGGTATATCAACCGGGAACTGGTTTTGGCAATGCGAGAACGACTCGGCGAAGCCCAAGAAGGGGCGGTCGCGAAGATTGTCTCGCGTATTCTCAGGGAGTCGCCCTCACTTTATCAGGACTACCCGGTCGAGGGTGCCGACTGGCGTCCGCAGGCGAAAGACTACCGGGTTTGGCTGATGCTAACCGCGATCCGGCTTGCTGGCGCGTTGCCAGCTGAGGGGCTCGCAGAACTGGACGCTATCGCGTTACGTTACCCTTTCATCACCGGCGATTATGAGGAAGCCGATCTATTTGGAAGCTATTCAACCGGAGTGCATTCAGTACAGGGTGACCCGGCTCCGCTGATCGACGCCGAGCCCGATGACAGACTTCGCGTCGCGCGGACGTTACGTAACGATCGCGACTTTTCGTCCAGATTGAGTTGGTCCACGTACTGCGCAGCACAACCGGCCGCGGCGTTTGAGCTCCTGAATGCAGCGGCACTCTCGAACGAGAACCTCGACCTCTGGAACGATTTTTTGGAGGCGCTCACGACGCTAACGGTGGTGAGAACCGAGGTGAAGCCGGACACAATGGGCCTTGTTCGCCGGGCATTTGATCGCCTTTGCGCCGCTGAAGATGACTTTGTAGCTCCCCTGTTGTCCGCGCTGAGCTATTTGCTCAGGGCATATACAAAGGTTTCGGAACGATACTGCGCGGGCCAGTGGTGGGACCGATTGTGGAGACTCTGCGAACAACACGAGGAACCCCTTGCGGAAGACGACGCCGGTAGGTTTTACGACCGGCTGATCAATCGTGCGTCAGGACGACTCGCGGAGCTTCTGCTACTCAGGTTCGACCACCGCAACGCGAATGGTGCAATTGCCGGGGATGACCGTCAACGGCTCGCGGTGGTAATCGGGTCCGACACAGCGGCCGGATGGTTCGGACGTGGTGCGTGCGCATACAACGCGGGCTTTATCCTACATACGGATTGGAGGCTTGCGTTGGGACCGCTCAGGGAACGACTGTCCCGTGATGACAGCGAGGGTATTGCGCTACGATCGGTGCTGCTGGGTGGCGCCCCGCTGTCGTTCGCCGCGACGCGGGCCTACAAGCGCCCGCTGTTCAAGGCGGCGATCGAGGCAGGTACGACCACCGGACATTCCGCCGTGCACGTTGCTTCCAGGTTTCTGCATCCTCTGGTTAGCTGGCGGATGAGTCCGGGCACCGGGAAGCCGCCTATTTCCACGGAAGAGGTTCGCCGCCTCCTATACAGTGCGTCGCATACCGTTCTCGCCGGCGCCGCGCAGTGCATGCGAATCTATGTTGCGCAGATTGGGCACTCGCCGGAGCGCACCTGGCGCGCTTTTGTCGGTCCGATCTTTCATGCGGTCTGGCCACGCGAGGCGCGGTTTAAGCGAGCGTCAGTTTCGAGCGACCTTGCCGCGCTGTGCGTCGGCACCGGAGCGGTGTTCGAAGAAGCATTCTTGAGTATCCGCCATTTTCTAACGCCACTGGATGGCGGTGGTTACGCAGTATCGCAGCTTGAGGAGTCCTCGATGGAAGGCACTGGAGCCCATGCCTGTTTGCAGTTCCTTTGGATCCTACTGGGTCCGGGGGCCAGCGGCCGTTCAACGGAATTGGCAACGATACTCGATAAGCTCGTCGCGATATCTCCCCGGCTCGAAGTCGACAGACGACTGCAGTGGCTGGAACAAAACCGAGCGATACGTTTTGAATGAAAGTTTGCGTGCGGAGGGTAGAGGCGGGAACCGGGAGTAAAGTCCGGCCCGGTTCGCACTGTACGGAGCAGTCCAGCATTCGGGTGTCACAAATTGAATGCTGGGCGACCCGTAGGGCATTCGTCCGTAAGGGCACGCGGCCGCTGTCGCCGTCCTCGATGCCAAGTCTGGGCTTGCCGCGGTCCGCGTGCGGCAGTCGACGGTCGCGGAATCTCGCTGACGACCGGCCCGCGGCTATTGCTTGAATCCGCGGCGATTGCAATCCGCTGCAAGCGAGTTATTCACGATTAATGGCATAAGACCTTGATCTATCGGCTCGGGATGGCTCGCGCGAGCGTCGACTACCGATGTCACCTGTGCAACGGTCCTACCGGACAGACAGGTGTTGTAGAGTTCGTTGAACTCCGGGGTTGGCGCGAAAAAGCGGACGGTATCGAGTGCTCCAGCAACGTAGGTTTGCCGCTGCTCGACCGGAAGGTCCTTATACTGCTCCGGCGAGAAAGCTTGAGCTAGCTGGCTTCTCGGCGCCGCGGAGGCGGTACAAATGACGCCTGCTGTAGGCGTTCATTATTAGCGCTAGCCGTGTTCAGAAACGTTGCTAGCGGAAATTCTCAAAGAAGCCTCGGCGAACAGGGACTTTTTGAAGCTTTCTGGCGGCTGCTTGGCCGTTGCGTTTCTGCAACAGAAACTTGGCCAATGTTCACTAACGTTGCTAGCACGTTGCACGTGTCGCGTGGATTGATAGGGATCCATATGGCTTCGATCGAAGAGCGGGCCGCTCGAGCAGCGAAGATTGCGTCCGTGCTTCGACTGCTTGGCAACGGCGTGCTTTCCCGGCAGCAGGCTGAACGAGCAGCACAGCTATTAGGCGCTCACTGCACCACCGTATATCGCCTGCGTCGACGTTTCCTCGCAGATCCGGTCGCCAGCACATTAGAGCCAAGGCAGCCGGGTAGGGCGACCGGGGGCAGACTGCATCACGGTGGAAGAGGGAGTGGCTCGATCCGTCAGCCGACTACTGTCGGGTGCACCACAGCCTGCTCGAGACTGTTCCGCAATCGATTTTCGCCAGAGCTCCGAATTTCGACGCCGCGCTGCGGGCGATATCACGTTATCGATGCCCACCGCTTAGGTTGAGCAAAACACTACGCTAGCAGTATTAGTGAACATTGCTAGCGCTCTGTTGAGCACGGCTAGCATTGATTGTGAACTCCTACAGCAACCTCCGGAGCCGTTGAATTACAAAGGTTGCCTTCGAGTCCAATAATTACAAATAACCTTCTATTCCGATGTATCTCGAAAATCACGAATTCTTAAACATAGAAAACTACCAGGAATTAATCGGTTTAAACGTCGTGACCATGTCTTTCAAATACCACCTATTTTTCTAACGAAAGGCAAAATGAAATATTATGTAACGTAAACGTTACGGGATGTTTCGTATGAGGCGTTGCTGCTGGCGGCGCCTGCTGATAAATTGATCGGATCAATCAGTAGAAAATTCGGCGTTCCGCTCACTTTCGATTAATGGATGGTGTAGCGCTTGAGGATATTTGGTGTCGTTGATAATGCTTCGATTGGCAATAATGTAGTAGTGATTGTTTCTGGTGTGGTGTTGAAAATTGATCTGCGGGACGAATCCTGCGGAAGTTGAGAATGAATTCACGGGCTCCGAGCTCAGTGCGGAGCTGATGAGGAAATTTTTAGGCTCATTTTGCAATTGAAACTGATTGCGCTCCCGTGAATCAATGTCGCTAAATTCTTGGTTGGTGTAGATGCTTGCTTAAAAGCGTTAATTTCCGAAAATTTATATAAGATCATCAGAAATTATTGAATAATATGAAATACAGCCAAATAAAAATTTCCCTTTCAATCTTCGGGGTGATGCTTGTGATATTCGGGTTTCAACAAGATGCTCGAAGTCAAAATTTAGCCGACGAAAGATCGCCCCTGTCTCGAATCCATGAGGTGGCTGATCAAGCAGATCTTTCCAATCAATCTCTCTTTTCTCGAATTATCGGCATGAAGATGGAAAGTGGGCAAGTGATCATTGCTCCATTTTCTTTCGAACGATGTGGAGTGGCATCGCCTCCAGAGCGACCGGTGACTATTCGGCAATTTATTTACCATGATGTGCCATGGTTTTTGGATTCGAGTAAAAATGGGAGACTGCCTTGTTCTGCAAACTATGTTGAGAAACTGGGCAATGACAATCGGATTGAAGCGGTTTCCGCAAAAATTTCCATTGATACGACGAAGATTTGCATTACACAGTCAGACATTGTGCAAAACTTCCAATCGTCGAGCAAGAGCTCAGAATATGTGCCATCGGGATTTGCATATCGCTATCTCGGAAAGGGTGGAGTAAATGTCTGGTTCCTGTCCTCCCTGAATAACATGGCATCAAAGTGCACTGAAACGATACTTTTTCAGCAAAATTTTTAAGGGGTTTGCAAATGAGTCAAATCAATGGAACTGAGGCGATTTGGGGTGGAAATCCTCCCTCTCAGGCCGTTTTGAACATGATAAATAGTAGTTCGATACTGGTGGGATCGATTAATAAATATGATTCGGACATTGCGGCAGGAACCGTTGCGCCGATCGGAGCATATTTGCCGGCGAATTATTTGAATAATCCATTTTCCAATGGAAAGGAAACGATTGTTAATCCTAACAATCAGGTGCAAATTCTTCTTGGATTGAAGATTTCTAATCCGCAAGATACCAGCCCGGCCGACTACGTCTCCGCTCTTACCTGGGAAATGGGGAAGTATGCAAATTTCACTACTGGTCAAAGCTTATATAATTCTATTGCGAACTTAAATCCAGGTGATCAAAATTATGGAAATGCAGCCGCAGTTGTAGGTATGGCAACTGAAAATATGTCGGCTGCTTATAGTTATCAAGTCCAGCAACAAATCAAGGCGGCGACCGGAAGTGCTTTTACTATTGATGGCGATGGGTCTGGATACGCAAACGGTCGAATTCAGCAAGCACTTGATAGTGCTTGGAGTAGTCAAAACTTACAAAATGCTTCCTCGGCAGACGCTTTTTCTGCGCTGACTCAGGCGGCTTCCAGTGTGATGGGGACTTTCCCGGCCGTCAGTGGACAGAGTTATCCTGAGTTTTACCAAGCAAGTCCTGGTGCCCTCCAGGATGAATACGGCCGCGCCAGTCTTGATGGAATCAAAACCAATCCCCCCGATCCAGACAATGGATTGGTGGTTAATTATTCGAATGGAAATTTGTCTTCGGCCACAATTTCATTTGCTTCGGGCAATTCTGAAATAATGACTTTCGCTGGGAGTCAAGTTAGTTCGGCACTATACAAGGACGAGAACGGGAATGTCATATCGAACATTTCTTACGTACATAATTCGGATGGCAGCTATTCGGCAACGATGACGGATGGCACCGGCGCTGTAGTATCAACGCAGCAGTTCTCAAGTAACGGCTCAGAGGTCGAAACTGTTACGAACGTCAGCACTCCAGTTGATGTGAGCGCATCTGGTGTCACTTTAACCACCAACGCCAATACGATCGACGTGAACGGAGCAGACTACGACACGACGATCCTCAATGGCGGCCACGTAATCAACGCCCAAGCTGGCGATACTTTCCAGCTTACCGGCGTCGGTTACAGCGTGAACTTGTCGGCAACCGGCGCTGCATCGACAGTGACGTTCGAGGCAAATTCAGGGGGCACAGTCAACGGCTCGAACGCTGCGATTAACGGTCAGGGCAACGATACGTTCACGGTGAACGGATCGAATGATTTTATTGCGAATGGAACGAACAGCTCGACGGTTATTAACGGCAGCAACGATACGTTGGCCTCTCTGGGAAGTGGTAGTGCAGTCAGTGTTCAAGGACAAGGCGATGCTATCGACGGATCAGGTAGCACGATTTACGGCAAAGACAGCGACTCCATTACCGTGAACGGTTCAGGTGACACGGTCACGGACGGAGCGAACAGCTCGACGGTTATTAACGGCAGCAACGATACGTTGGCCTCTCTGGGAAGTGGTAGTGCAGTCAGTGTTCAAGGACAAGGCGATACTATCGATGGATCAGGTAGCACGATTTACGGCAAAGACAGCGACTCCATCACCGTGAACGGTTCAGGTGACACGGTCACGGACGGAGCGAACAGCTCGACGGTTATTAACGGCAGCAACGACACGTTGGCCTCTCTGGGAAGTGGTAGTGCAGTCAGTGTTCAAGGACAAGGCGATGCTATCGATGGATCAGGTAGCACGATTTACGGCAAAGACAGCGACTCCATTACCGTGAACGGTTCAGGTGACACGGTCACGGACGGGGAAAATAGTACTACCATCGTTAATGGAAGTAACGACACGCTTTCATATGTTGGCGGTGGAAGTACTATTGACATTTCTGGTCAATATGATCATGTCGATGGCAATAATGACACTGTTAACTTCTCCGGAACAGATACTGGAGATATAGTAGATGGCACTGACGATACTGGTGCCGGCTGGAGTGGAGTCGACTACGTCGATCAAACGAGCTCGGATCCTTTTAGTGGCGGCGGTTACGGCGGTTACTTCGGCGGCTATGGTTTTTCGGGTGATCGAAGTACCGTGCAAAGCAAGCTGGCCAGCGATGTAACCGCCATCGCACAGTACGACCAGAATCAAGGGAATGCCGCTGCCGCTAATGCTGCCAAGAGCGGGTTCGCCCAAGCAGGTGAAATGTCTCGAGACGCTGCCACCTCTGCTGGTTCCGGTCCTAACGTGCTCGAAGGCGCTCGATGGGACGCCACCACGATCACCTGGAACTTCGACAGCGCCAATGGCTCGCAAGACGGACAGTACGAGAAAGAGGTCGAGCAAGCCTTTGCGACATGGGCAGCAGCCTCCGGACTCAAGTTCCAGGAGGTGTCGAGCAACGCTTCGGCCGATATTTCGATCGACTGGGCTGACCTGAACACGGCCAGTACCGGCGAGGTCGGCTATACGACATTTAAGGCGTCTCAGGGTGTCATTGCCTCGGGGGTAAAGATTGAACTCGAATCCCCGACGCAGGATGCGCTTGCCAATGGTTCGGTCAGCGACCAAATCTACACAGGGACGGACGCAACCTTCTATCAGACCGCGTTGCACGAAATCGGCCACGCACTGGGACTGGCAGACAATGCAGATTCGAGCTCAATCATGAACTACGACCTAACTTCGTCTAACCGGTCTCTCGACCAGACCGATATCAACGCCGTCCAGGCCCTGTACGGATCCTCGGCACAAACCGCAGCGTTGATTCAAGCGATGGCGGGGCATGCTCCTTCCTCTTCGGTGACCAGCACTTCGATCGCTTCAACAGAACAGACATCGCAGCATGTTCAATTGCTAGCCGGAGCTCACTAGCCAGGGTACCGCTACCTCACGTCTGCGGGCGACGATGTTCTGTCGCCTGCGGAACTTGATATCTAGAACCAAAATACAAGATATCCAATGATCACAAAGTTGCATTTAATTTCGGGGCTGCCGCGCTCGGGGTCGACGTTGCTCTGCGCTTTACTGCGTCAGAATCCCCTCTTTTCCGCTGCTATGACAAGTCCCGTCGCCATGCTTTGTGGAGCGGTTCACGGTAAGATGTGCGGTGGAGAGTTCAGTACATTTTTCGACGACGACAGACGAACGAATATTCTGCGAGGAATATTCGACTCTTACTATCCCAGCGTCACCGGCGACCAGGTTGTTTTTGATACCAATCGAACATGGACTGGCCGAGCATCGTTGCTCGCCGCCTTGTATCCTCAGGCGCGCATTATCTGCTGTGTCCGGGAAATCGGATGGATTATCGATAGTGTGGAAGCAATGTTGGCCAAAAATCCACTCCAACTATCGAGGATGTTTAATTTTCAGCCAGGTAGTTCCGTGTATGCGCGTGCAGAATCCTTGATGGAGACGGAACGCGGCTTGATCGGGTATCCCTGGAGTACGCTCCGTGAGGCATGGTTTGGCGTAGAGGCAAAGCGCCTTATTCTCGTTTCTTACGATCGATTGGTTCGGGAACCCGAGAAAATCCTGAGATCGATCTATCGTGAAATTGGCGAGCCTTGGTTCGATCACGACTTCGAAAATGTAGTCTATGACGAGCCGGACTACGATGCTCATCTTGGCATGCCCGGGTTACACAAAGTGAGGAGCAAGGTCGAGTACCAATCTCGGAAGCCATGTATCCCGCCAGATCTTTTCGTAAAATATGCTGGAACGAGCTTCTGGGAAAAACCAGAACTCAATACGCGACAAGTCACATTGTTATGACTGAGTATCGAAGTGAACGATTGGATGCAATGCCATTAGATCTTGCCTCTAATGCGGATAAGTACACTGCCAACTCTGTTTGCTATTGGCTTACCGGACTGCCGGGAGCGGGAAAAACTACGCTCGCTCGAGATTTTTCACAATCTCTAAGATCAATGCAGATTTCGGCACTCGTGCTGGACGGCGACGAATTGCGAGCCGGTTTGAATTGTGATCTCACATACAGTCGTGAAGATCGAGCCGAAAATATACGCAGAGCCGCCGATATTTCAAAAATTCTAATCGAGGCCGACTTTACTGCGATAGTTGCACTTGTATCGCCATATCAAGAAGATAGAGAAATGGCTCGACAAATTATCGGCGTCGATCGATTTCTAGAAGTGTTTGTCGATGCACCGATAGAGACATGTATGAAGCGAGATCCCAAGGGTTTGTATCAACGCGCTCTATCTGGTTTGCTTCCGGACTTCACGGGCGTGACAGCGCCGTATGAGAAACCCGTCTCTCCAACCTTGCACATTCCTACAAGCGTATATACGGTTGCGGAGAGCTTGGGCATTCTGTTGAGTCATTTCGAACATCGCCGGGTACGCCAGTCGAAGTTCGATACGGGTTCTCGACCGGATCCGATCAGGGCGTCGTAGAAGCGACATTGCAGCAATTGATAGAGGCACGGCAAGTGAACGCCCCCGAAAAAAACGAAGAATTTTCACACGCTCCGATTGACTCGGCATTGAGTTGCCTGGTCACCATTGCACGATTCCACGGTATCGCTACAGATGTCGCTCAACTTCGCCACGCTGCGGCTCAAGGCGACCAACCGTTCGATGCCGACACATTGATCTTGTGTGCTCGCTCGATCGGTTTGAAGGCTCGCCTTGTGCCGCTACGGATCGATCGACTAGATAAGTCGCCACTGCCGGCGCTATGCCTCGACAAAGACGGCCAGCACTTCATCATTGCACGTCGTGACGGACTGTCAGTGCTTACGTTCGAAGCTAATGCAACCCAACCTACGCTCCATTCGTTGGAGGAGATAACCCATCGCTCGACGGGAAGCATGCTCCTTTTCACCTCCCGAGCGTCCCTCACGGGCGAACTGGCGAAGTTCGATTTCTCATGGTTCATCCCGGCTGTCGTTAAGTACCGAAGATTGCTGCTGGAGGTGCTGGCGATCTCCTTTGTCTTGCAGATATTCGGTCTCGTGACACCATTGATGTTCCAGGTGATCATGGACAAGGTACTCGTCAATCACACCTACAATACGCTGGCCGTCGTCGGGATCACACTGTTTCTCAGTTCAACGTTCGAAGTCGCGTTGACCGGTCTGAGAAACTACATCTTCTCGCATACCACGAACCGGATCGATGTCGAGCTCGGCGCACGACTCTTCAAACACCTGATCGCTTTGCCTCTGGCGTACTTCGGTGTACGCCGTGTTGGAGACACGATCGCCCGTGTTCGTGAGCTCGAAAGTATCCGAAACTTCATGACGGGCCAGGCACTGACAGCCGTCATTGATCTGTTCTTCTCGATCGTGTTCATCGCCGTCATGTGCTTCTACAGTGTATGGCTCACAATTGTGGTCGTGCTCTCCCTGCCGATCTACGCTGGCGTGTCCGCTTCCATCGTTCCGGTCTTGCGTCGCCGACTTAACGAAAAATTCGCACGAGGTGCTGACAATCAATCGTTCCTCGTCGAAACCGTATCGGGTGTCGAAACAGTCAAGTCGATGTCTGTCGAGCCCCAGTTCGCCAAGAAATGGGAAATGCAATTGGCCGCATATGTCGCATCCGGATTTCGTGTGACGCAGCTCGGCAACGTTGGCCAACAACTGATTCAGTACATCGGCAAACTCGTCTCGTTGGGAACGCTCCTGTTGGGCGCCAAGCTCGTGATCGACGGCAAGCTGACGATCGGCGAACTGATTGCGTTCAACATGATGTCGCAGCGTGTTGCTGCACCTGTCTTGCGACTCGCTCAGCTCTGGCAGGATTTCCAGCAAGTCGGAATTTCCATGAGCCGTTTGGGAGACATCCTAAATACCCGCACCGAGTTACGCCAGAGCAGTCAATCGATGCCTGCGATCAAGGGCGATATCCGATTCGAGCGCGTGCGTTTCCGGTACCGTCCGGACGGTCAGCCAGTCTTGGACGATGTGTCGCTGGACATACGAGCGGGTCAGGTCATAGGCATCGTCGGCCGATCGGGATCCGGCAAAAGCACACTAACCAAGCTTCTACAACGTCTCTACGTGCCCGAACACGGGACCGTGCGTATCGATGGCGTCGACCTGGCGCTCGCTGATCCTGCGTGGCTTCGCCGGCACATCGGTGTCGTGCTCCAGGAAAATTATCTGTTCAACCGATCGCTCCGAGACAACATCGCTTTGGCGGACCCCGGTGCGCCGATGGCAGCCATCATGCACGCTGCCAAATTGGCAGGGGCTCACGAGTTCATTTGCGAACTCCCGCAAGCCTACGACACGCTCGTGGAAGAACACGGCAACAACCTGTCCGGTGGGCAACGACAGCGCATCGCCATCGCCCGTGCACTGTTGACCAATCCTCGCATCCTTATTTTCGACGAGGCGACCAGTGCGCTCGATTTCGAGACTGAGCGGGTCATCCAGAACAACATGCGAGCAATTTGTGCGGGGCGCACGGTGATCATTATTGCCCACCGCCTTAGCACGGTTCGACTTGCTGACCAGATCGTTGCGATGGACAAAGGACACATCGTCGAACGCGGCACGCACGAGATATTGCAGTCGACTGGTGGTTACTACGCCAACTTGCTGTCTCTTCAGGCAGGGTGATGACAATGTCGATTCGTTTACATGCATTTCTTGATCTCTTGCGCCGATATCGATCCGTTTGGGCGGCGGCATGGAAAATCCGCCATCAGCTCGATGGTCCTGCCAAGCTTGAATATGAGCTTGCCTTCCAGCCCGCTCATCTTGAGCTGGTCGAAACACCCGTGCACCCAGCGCCTCGCTGGACTGCCCGATTGATCATGCTGCTTGCTGCAGCGGTTGTTTTGATTGCCTGCTTTGCAAAACTCGACATTGTCGCAACGGCGAGCGGGAAGCTCGTTCCAAACGCAAAGGTGAAAATCATTCAGCCGGCGATTACGGGCGTGGTCAGGGAGATAGCTGTTCAGGATGGTCAGCGAATCAAGGCCGGAGATCTCCTCGTGAAGCTCGACACGACACAAGCGGCAGCAGATGAAGATAAGGCGAAATCGTCCAAGCTGGATGCGGCGTTCGCTGCCGCTCGATCGCAAGCGCTGTTGACGGCCCTGCAAGTGGGTAGAGAGCCGGAGGTCGCCAAGATCGACGGTGCCGCTCCTGAACGTCAGGAAGAGGCACAACATCTTGTTGATGGCTCATATCGTGAATATGAAGACAAGCTGAATGCAGCTCGAAGCGAACTGACGAAGCGTGAAGCCGAACTCGACGGCACCAGGCAGGAAATTGCCAAGCTGACGGCTACCGCACCGCTGGCACGTTCACAAGCGAACGACTATAGGTCGCTGTCTGCCGACAAGTATGTCGCAAAGAACGACTACCTCGACAAGGAGCAGACTGCATTGAACCAGGAGCACGAACTAGCGGCACAGCGCAGCCATGCACACGAACTGACGGCTGGCATAGCAGAGCAGCGAGCGGACATTGCGCAGACGGTCTCTCAATTTCGCCGAGAACAACTCGATGATTTGGAGAAGGCTACCGAACAGTTGAGGCAGAGCACCAATGACGAAACCAAGGCCCACACTCGTCAAGCTCTGCTCAGCTTGACTTCCCCGGTCAGCGGCACGGTTCAGCAACTCGCTACGCACACGCTGGGCGGCGTCGTCACAACCGCTCAGGCGTTGATGGAAATCGTTCCTGATGATGCAGTTGAAGTCGAGGCTACTGTCGAAAACAAAGACGTGGGTTTCCTGAAAGTCGGGCAGCGGGCAGCGGTCAAGCTCGATGCGTTTCCCTACAGTCGCTACGGCATGCTTGAAGGGACGGTGGTCGATTTGTCAAACGATGCTGTCCAGGACAAGAAGCTGGGACTCGCCTTCACGGTGCGTATTCGCCTCAAATCGGACCGCATGCGCATCGACGACCGGTGGATCGCATTGACGCCTGGCATGACCGTGAAGGCGGAGATCAAGACGGGCAGGCAAACCGTCGCTCAATATCTGCTTGGCCCGCTTGTCGAAGGCGCTCAGGAGAGCATGCATGAGCGTTAAGTCATCGACGTGGATGGTGATCGCCGCAACCGCCGTGATATCCATCATCTCGCCTACGGTCCATGCCTTCGATCCGTTACGGGCTGAACAAACGATTCCTGTCAGCGCGGCCGACGACATGGTTCCGGCCAACGGCACCTGCGAATTCGGTCCATTGAGCCACCCTTTGGCACTGGAGGATGCGGTCGAACGCGCTCTGTGCCGCAATCCTAAAACCCGAGAGGCGTGGGCGGACGTCAAGGCTCAGGCGGCGGTGGTCGGCGTAGCGAGAGCGGCGTACCTGCCGACCCTCACCGTAAACTGGCAAGGTGTTCGGGACAGTTCCGTCACCGACATCACCGACCATCCGGCGCTCAGCTCAAATTACTCGGCAACCGTTCGCTCTGAAGGTGTGTCTCTCAATTGGCTCCTATACGACTTCGGAGGGCGAGAGGCGGCGCTGAAGAATGCCTCGTCGTTGCTGGAGGCCGCGCAAGCAACACAAAACGCCACGTTGCAATCGACGTTTGCTACGGTCGCCAAGGATTACTACGCAGCGCAAGCAGCACATGCGGCTCTCGATACAGCTCGAGAAATCGAGGTAATGACGAGGCAAAGCGCTGCAGTAGCGCAGGCCAAAGTCGACAAAGGGGTGGCGCCCATTACTGATGCATTACAGGCGCAATCGCAGCATGAGCAGGCGTTGCTGAATCTCGCCAAGGCGCGCAGTGACGCTCAGTCGACGATTGGCGCGTTAGCTGTAGACATGGGCTACGATCCGTCCGCCGTAACGGACGTGCCCGCCGTCACGGATACCGCGATCCCCGGCAAGACTTTTACCGAGACTCTCGCACGGTTGATTGCCGAGGTGAAGCGTACACATCCCAGTGTCGTGGCCGCACAGGCGCAGTACGATGCGGCTATGGCGAAGATCGTTCAAACCCGAGCACAAGGACTGCCGAGTCTCAATCTCGTCGGGAAATACAATCGAGACAACCAACCACAAAGTTTGGGGCTTGGATTGCCGACCTATCCATCGACTGGTCACGACGCCTATATCGGCATACAGGTAACCATTCCGATATTCGAAGGCTTCGGAAGGAACTATCAGATCGACCAAGCCCGGGCAGAAGCCGAGCGGCAACAAGACGCTCTCGAAGAAACTCGGAACAAGGTTGCGGTGGACGTCTGGGACAGCTACTACGCCCTGGAAGCGGCATCGGAAAGCGCTTCGCATAGCAGTTCCTTGTTGACGATCGCTCAACAAGCCTATACCGCGGCCGAACACCGCTACAACGTTGGCGTTGGTAACATCCTCGAATTGCTCAATACACAGACGATGCTCGCCAATGCGAAGGAGCGTCGGATTCAAACGTTGACAGACTGGGACAACGCTCGGATCGATCTGGCCTCCAAGCTTGGACGTTTGGATCTGTCGTCTATCTCTCCCCTCGGTGCACCTTGAAAATGTTCAAGACCTGGAAATTGTGTTTGCTCATCGCAATCGCTTATCTGTACGCGTATGTGCCTCTGGCGCATGCAGAAGATGCGGACAGCCTGAAGGCACCTGAAGCGGTGCTGAGCCATGAAAAAGTGATCGAGATCCCAAGTGCGGACGGTAACTCAGTCATGCTTCAAGCGACGCTTGACATACCCGATGGTCCCGGTCCGTTTCCGTTGGTCGTGATGAACCACGGAGCAAATGGAAGTGTGCCGCCGCCGGATCAGCCTCGATATCACCTGACATTTTCTGCGTACTATTTCTTGTCGAGAGGGTATGCCGTCGTTCTGCCGATGATGCGGGGCTACGCTGGTTCTCAGGGGCATCTTGTGCATCACGGCTGCGATTATGCAGCAACCGGTATCGAGGATGCCCAAGATATCAAGGCAGTTATCGACTACATGAAAACTCAACCGACGATTGACGGATCCAGGATCGTCGTCGCAGGGCAGAGCTTTGGGGGATGGAATACGCTTGCGGTCGGGACGATGGATGTGCCCGGCGTGCGAGGGCTAGTCAGCTTTGCTGGCGGCATGAACGAATCGGATTGTCTCTTCTCCAGTCAATCGTTGATCAAGGCAGCGGGAGAACTCGGGGCGCATAGCAAACTTCCGTCGATCTGGTTTTTCGGGGACAACGATAAGGTGTTTTCGAGAGACACGTGGCATGCCGAGTATGAGCGCTATGTATCAGCGGGAGGATCTGCTGAGCTGGTGGCGTATGGTGCTTTCGGCGAGGATGCGCACAACATGCTCGGGTCGGCTAAAGCGCTTCCGCTCTGGGTGCCGAAACTCGATGCGTTTCTCGCACGGATAGGCATGCCTCATATGGAGGTCAACCCTGAGTACATGCCGACCCCCACTCCGCCAGCGAGTGGTTATGCTGCCATTTACGATGTGGGAGCCTTGCCGTACATCGGCATCGCTGGACAAGCGTACTACAAGAAGTTTCTCGAAAGGCCGTTGCCCCGGGCATTTGCGATCGGCCAGCATGGAGCAGCGTCGACGAATGGCGGATTCGATCCGATTGCGCATGCAATGAACTTGTGCAATCAACGTGGCCCTGGCTGTCGCATCTATGCAGTGGACAACACTGTAGTTTGGACTAGACCGACACCAGTTCCTCCGCCCAGCAACTTTGCCAAGCTGGACGATGCGTCAGCGATTCCGTACGTGAGTGATAGCGGGAGAGCCGGATATCAAAAATTCCTTCAACTTCCTCGACCTCGTGTGTTCACCATCGCACCCGATGGAGGCTGGGACTTTTCGGCTCTCGGCCCGGATCCGGTTAAGTACTCGCTAGACCATTGTGGTCAACACCATCAGGGATGCAAGATTTATGCGGTCGATAGTTCAGTCGTGTGGCAGGGAACGAAATAGTTGCTAGATTGCCGTAGAGCAAATTAATTCTGTCACTCCAGAATCCCCACGGTTCAAGGCATCTGGCACCTGAGTTGACGACTTTATTGACAGTCTCACCAAAATAATGTCGTCAATTCGCATATGTCCGGATTAAATTTGTCAACTCCCGTCATGGACTTCGAAGCCCGACCGTAAGGCTCTGATCTTATGGACGATTCCCGGCACGCGATGCGGCCGGTTACGACGCCGCGCCCGCGCGGTGCACCCCGGCTGGACGCCTTCAGCCTCAAACTCAATCGCCGACTGACGCTGTTCCAACGCGGCGCGCCTGAACTGTGGCTGCTGATCGAAGCGGATCCGGCGGTCCAATCGTTTTGCGAGCGGCCGGGTTACGCGCAGCTCAGCGGACAGCGCTACCTCGCCGATTTTTGGGTCCGCTATGCCAACCGCGAAGAGTTGGTCATCCTGTCCGATTCGCTAGCGGAAAAGCCGCAACCAGCTGCGCGCCCTGATGACGAACTCAAGGGCATACCCATCCGTTTGGTGACATCAACCGACCTCGCGGCCGCACGCGCCTGGATCGATAATTGGCGGCACATGCTGCCCTGTCTGGTCGCGGCGCGCGGGTTGGTCTCGTCTTCGCTCCTACGCGCAGTCGAAATTTTCGTGACGATACCGCATACCTTGCTCGAGATCGAGCGCGAGTTCTCGGTCGGCGATCCGGCGCTGGTCCGTGCGGCGGTTTTCGGGCTCTTGCATGCAGGGCACGTCGACGCGGTCGACCTGCGTACCGAGCCGCTGTCGTTGCTGACGCGCTTCGCCGCAACCGAGGCGACATGATGGCACGTCGCAAGGCGGAATTTCAAACGCTGGATCCGTCGACCTGGCCGACCGTCGCGTGGACCGAGTTCGATGCTGCCGAACGGGAATCGATCCGGGCGCGTACGACAGCGATCGAGCAGTATGCGCGCGGCGCGCCGATCAAGGAGATCGAGCAGAGCACGGGCGTCAAGCGACGACAACTTTATCGCCTGCTCGAGCGCGCACTCACAGCACATCCAGACGGGCGCCTCTGTGGCTTTCGCGCGCTGATCTTGCACTCACGCGTTGCCGATTACGTCCGCTTGAGTCCGGTGAAACTGAACGGCGATCCGGTTCTACCGTTGCGTCAGTGTTCAAGGTCGCCGGATGGGCCGCGCCTGGTCGTGGTTTCTATCACCATTACGACCGGCTCGCGATTCCGGGACACCCCTGGACGAAGGATGCATGGAATCCGACCGTGAAGCTGACTGATTTCATCACGCTCATCTATCGTTGGCTCAACTGCGAGGACTATCTTGGCCAATAGCGACCAGATCGAAATCCCGCTCATGCTGTGGCGTCGGCTGGTGCGCCAGCTCGCTTCACGTAGCCGCGGCCGACGGGAATCCGGAGCGTTTCTCCTCGGTCGGCAGAATGCCCCCAAGCGCCAGGTCGTCGATTTCATTTGCTATGACGATCTGGACCCCAAGGCGCTGAGTCACGGGATCGTCGAGTTCCATCGGACGGGCTTCTCCTCTTTGTGGGAAGTCTGCAACAGGCGCGGGCTGCATGTGCTAGCTGACGTGCATACGCACCCGACGCCGGATGTCCGGCAGAGCTCGGTAGACAAAGCCAACCCGATGATCCCGATCGCCGGGCACGTCGCCTTGATCCTGCCGAGCTTCGGCGACACGTCGTTGTGGTCGCTTTCGAGGGTGGGCATTCACCGCTTTCTCGGGAAGCGCCAGTGGCAGTCTTTCGACGCAGGGAATGCGAATGCCCCCGTGCGTCTCTCCTTGTGGTGATGCAATGATCGAAATATCGGAGCTTCCAGGCAATTTGTCCCGTATCGACAAAATCTGGCTTGACCGTGACGGGACCGCACCGAAAGAATCCCGGATCGCACGTGCGGCTCGCCGATTGCAAATCGTAGTCGGCGCCGACGTTGCAAATTCCCATGCAAAGCAGGTGGCGCTCCTTACGGTGGTAAATCTCGCCGTAAAGTGCTTTGCTGCTCCGGTGCAGGTGATCGCGCCGGACAGCGTATGGGCGGCACGGACACTCGTGCGCGTCAGCTTGCAGTCGACGCTGGGGAACGCGCTGGAGGAACTCGGTGGGCAGCGTCACCTTGAAGGCGTCGATCCCGACCGGGTTCACATCCTGCTGGGTGATGCGAACCCGCGAAGGCTTTCCCTACGCATTACCTTTGATGGCTGGAAAGTGAGTGTCGGGCCTGCGGCGCAGGTCGCGCGGCTTCCTGAGCGTCCATGGTGTGCGCTGGCACCGCTTGCCGCTGCAGCCGTGGCGGTGGGCGAGGTGTTTGCTTCGTTCGCGCGTATTAGCGTAGCGGCTGCACGCCGCGCCATCGGATTTTCGTTGTGGCGACCGGACTTGCCGGATGATTCGTCCGACTCGATTGGGGGCGCCATTGACGAAGCCCCGGTGGAGCTTTCCTGCTTCGGGTTGGGCCACCTTGGACAAGCCTACCTTTGGGCACTCGCATGTCTGCCGCTTTCTACCACCAAAGGCTCAAGAATCTATCTATGCGACGACGACCTGGTCGAATCGCCGAATCTGGAAACGGGCGCTCTATTGAATGGCGACACGCTCGGACACCCCAAGACCCGTGTGGTGTCGGAATGGCTTATGAAGCGCGGATTCGATACCCGGCTGATTGAGCGGTTCGTAGATGGGAATTATCGTCGAAGTGATCGTGAGCCCGTGATTGCGCTGTCGGGATTCGACGACAACGAGGCGCGTCAGTGGTTAACCCAAGCGGGCTTTCCGTTGATCTTCGATTCGGGCTTGGGCGGCGAAGTCGGAACTTTCGATTCCGTAGCTGTGCATACGTGGCCGAACCGGCGGCCTGCGGCTGACTTGTGGCCACTTGAGAGCGCGCAGGCGCGCCGGGAAAGGGAAGAACGGGCGCGTCGCCGGGCGGAGGCGAACCAGGGCTACGGCGCGCTTGCGCCGGACGAATGCGGTCGCGTTCTGGTCGCAGGCAAGTCAGTCGCGGTTCCGTTCGTCGGCGCTGTGTCATCTGCTTTTGTTCTATCGGAGATGCTGCGCACGCTTAACGCTGGCCCTGCCTTCTATGACGCGAGGTTTAGGGTATGCGCGCTCTCTGACCGCTCCCTGACCGCATCGCTACGGTCCGGGCAGGCAGATCCCGTGAGCGGCATTCGTTGCCAGCAACTCGCTTGTTCCTGAGATCCTCGGAGATCAGCCAGACTGAATTTATCAAAGGAAGCTTCGTGGCCGAGACACAGCATCTTGTCGGACGCATGCATATAGCGACGTCGAAAGGCTGCTTTGGAGAAGTCCGAAGGTCGCTTGTGGGTCGATCTGCGCCGGTCGTGCGTCACAGGGCGGCGGCCGGCCGCGTTCGGCCAGGAAGCGACGTTTGATCGGACGGCTGCGTGGACGTTCGGCCGGCGGCTGTGCCCCGCAACCAGCCATTTCGACCATGATGGTGGCCGGTGCGTCTTCGGCCAACGTCCGTCCGCAATATGTAAAATTCCCGGACCGTCGGGCAATCTGCCCTTTGCTTCAGCAGAGCTGTCGTAGCTTGCTGCGCAACAAAGAATAATCGGGGTGCGAGAAAGTGAGTGATTTTTGGAAGCATGAGGCACGTGGGGCGATAAATGGAGACCGCTGGCAGTCCTGCATCTGTATCCAGGGAGGAGGGGCGAAAGGGGCTTGGGAAGCGGGGGTCCTCGCCGAGCTTATCGAGTCCGGAGCGATTAAACCTACTGCGATGTTCGGCACCAGTGCGGGTGCGATTAATGCACTATGGGCATCTACTGCGCCCACGGACAAGGTGGCGGCGCACATGCTGAGCCACTGGCTGGCGTTCGCCCGTCGAATTGCGCTTGTCGCGAGTTGCTTTTTGGGGGGGGTGTTTCTTACGGCGGCTGCGCTTGTAGCAAGCCGCTGGCTAGCGTTCCCTGGTTGGATCGCGGTTGCTGGACGCTGGTATTTTCATCTGCTTTTGTGTCTTCTCCTGCTGCTACCGATTTTGGGATTCACCGCACGGCTGCGCCTTATCGACCGAATCCCTGGAGTTTTCCCGATTCGCTGGGCAGCACGGATGCTGCCAAGTGTCGAAACCTGTGCGAGCTGGTATTGCTATTTCTGCATGGCGGATGTGGCGGTCAACGAGCAACCCCCGGCATGGGATTGGGGGAGACTAGCTACGTTCTCGATCGCCAAAGGGAACAGGCATGCAGAACTGATGCAAGGCGAGCATCCCCCTTTGGACGCACGTATCGCGGCGATGACATCGGCTGCGTTGCCGGGATTATTTAGATCGCTGCGAGTTGGCGACCGACGGTTGCTCGATGGTGGCTTGGAGGCGAACCTGCCGGCTGGGTACATCATGTCAAACGGTACAGCGGGTGGTAACAGCATTATTTGCATAGTCCCCAAACCGCTGAGCCTACTTGACGCTGAGAATCATGTTGACTATAGGGTTCTTCGTTTCCTTCACGATATCTGCGCCGAACAGCAAGAAGGTCGCAGTAACCCTGCCGCCTCAATCGTTGGGGCAAGTGTGCGGTATCCGGTGTTGGTGATCGCGCCGAAAGAAAAATTGCAGTCAGGGCTAGTCGGCGGCTTCTTCCGACCCAAACTGTTGCGCGCGGAGTTTGAAACTGGTCGGCGAAGTGGAGTGGAGATGAAGATCGCGATGACGTGCTTCGAGAGGGGCAGTGAAACCGCTCTGGATGGCTATCTGTTGGAGACACTTTCATTACCCCCGATTGGAGAGCACCCTCCGAGTCCCGGCTTGCTTGCTCTGTGGATGAACGCTCGGTGGATTGTCAAAACCCCATCACTTGCGTCCTTACTCGATTAGGGCGACGCGCACGGAACTACTCAGCCTCACGGCCCTCATTGAAGTGAGCCATCAAGACCCGACTACCCACAGTGATAGAAGCCCACACTATCGCGCTCAGCCAGATTGATCAATTTGGTGGTTCATTACGGTCCCGATGATTGAGTGGATTTAAGAACAAACGTCCCAGTTACTGGCCCAGCGCGGTCTCGTCAGTTCCTCTACGCGGGTGACCGCTCCGGCCGATGAAGCGCCCATCACTCCGCGGAGCAGTGGCAGTTGCACTTTGAAAGCGGTCGTTACAGTTATCTGAGCCAGTACGGCGGCTCAGGGTCGTTCAGAGTCGTTCGCGGCGCGCCAGAATGGCCATTCGCTGTCTCGTACAGCTCCTGACGTTGGGCTGCATGCGCAAGCAGGATAGGGAACCTTATCGCTACGGTACGATTGTCGGTTCAAGTTCAGGTTTGGCACAACGCGTGACCGCCACTGACGGCGCCGCGGAGGAGTTGACACCGGTCTTCGCAGCCGCGGCCAGTGACAACTTTTATTCGCAAACGGAGATAATCTAAATCTGGTTTACGGTTGTCCGGCAGGTTACTCCACCACCTTGAACAGGCGGTTCTTGTTGATCACGCCGACTTTCGTCTGTTTGCCGTCGTCGTCAGCGGCGGGCCGCAGATGCCGATCGTCGAGCGTCGGCCCCGTATAGCGGCTGCGCGGCCGGATCACCTTGCCGACGCGCAGCTGCTCGATGCAGTGTGCGAGCAGTCCGACGCTGCGCGCGATCGAGAACAGCCCGAACGCCGCATCGCGCGGCAACTGAAGCTGCACCGACAGCATCGCCAGCGCGACATCGATGGTCGGCCGCTGGCCGGTGAGCGTCGTGACCTTGTCGACGAAGTGCGCGAGTTCCGTCGGCGGATCGAGCCGCGCAAGCAGCGCGTCCGCGCGCGGATCGCCGTCGGGGTAAAGATGATGGCCGAAACCGGGAATCGGGATCGCGGACTTCAGGTGATGATCGACGACGCGCTCGGCACCCAATCGTTGCACGTCGTCGAACACCGCACGTACGCGTCCCGACGCGTCGCCGTGCAGCGGCCCCGACAACGTCGCGAGCCCCGTCAGCAGGCAGCCTGCCAGCGACGCGCCGGTCGATGCGGTGATGCGCGCGGCAAATGCCGAACTCGTGATCTCGTGATCGGCGACCAGCACCATCGCGCGGCGCAACAGGTCTGCGCCATGGCTGTCGAGGCCCCAGCCGGCCGCGAGCCGCTGATGGGTGTGAAGCGGGCTTGCGCCGGCATCGTCGTGCGCGCCGAACGCGCGCGACACGATCGCGACGAGCTGCCCGGCCTCGATGTGCAGTGCGCTGTCGAGACGGCCGAGCGTCGAGTGCCCGTGCGCGGCCAGCGTCGCGAGCATGGTGAACGCGCATTGCCGGTCTCGCTCGCCGGGCGGTAGTGCCAACGCGGGCGGATCGAACGACACGGGCGTGGTGGCCTGCCAGAGCAGCGCGGCCGTCTCCTCGAGCGTGGCGGTGTCTGCGAGCTGAACGCTGTCGCGCCCGCGATACCACGCGCGTCCTTTCGAGAACGTGGTGATGCCGCTGTAGATGCACGGCTCGGCGCCAAAGATCGTGCTGGCCGCGAGCGCCGCTCGCTTGCGGCCGACCTGTTTCTTGCGGCACAGCGCGACCACATCCTCGGCCCGATACAGGCTCTTGCGCGGATCGTCGGGATCCTGCATCACGGCAATGCTGCCGCGGCTCGCGTACGCGTAGACGGTCTGCGCCCGCACGCCGAGCCGCCGCGCCGCTTCCGTCAGGGTGATCCAGTTCTGCATGGGGAGTCGTGATGAGGATGCGGCCGGTGCGCGGCCGCTTGCGCCGACTATAGACCGGGTTCAGTTGAATGTCATCTCGGCCGGGCGCCGCTCCAGCACCTCGACGAGGATGTCGCCGGGCGCGCGCACGAAACAGCCGCGCACGCCGGCGCGGATCCGCGTGACGGGCTGGACGATCTCCGCGCCGTTGTCGACCAGATGCGCGTAAGCCGCATCCAGATCCTCGACAAGCACGCCCAAGTGGTCGATCCCTTGCATGCGCGCGCCGTCCGGCACGATCGCCGGACATGCGTCCGGCAGCGCCGTGATGAAGAGGTTGATCGCCCCGATCCGCAGGTCGACGCGGCCGGGGCGCCGCACAATTTCGGCGTTCAGGCAGCGCGCGAACCACGCGGCGGTGGCCTCGGCATCAGCCGAGCAGAGTTGCAGGTGATCCCATTTGAATTCGATCATGGTCGTGTGCGGTACGTGCAGTGGAGCGTAAAAGGGGGCGAACCGGGTCAGAGCTCGATACGCGACAGCTTGCCGAGCAGCACCGAGTACGACAGCGTGCCGAGGAGGCAGATCGCACCCATCAGGTTCAGCGCCCAGAAAAAGTTGCCGGTGTGCTGCGTCACGTAGCCGATCATCAGCGGCGTGGTGACGGCTGCGATATTCGCGGCGAGGCTCGTGATGCTGCTGGTGAGCCCGACATAGCGTTTCGGCGCGATCTCGGACACCGCCGCCCACGACATCGAGCCGATTCCCTGTGCGAAGAACGCGACGGTTAGGATCGCGATCACCAGCGCGTTCGACTGCACGAAATTGACGAGCACGATCGATGCGCCGAGGAAGGTACCGATCACGAGGGGCGCCTTGCGCGACGACGACATTGATACGCCGCGCCGGATGCAGAGATCGGACAAATAGCCCGCGATAAGGATACCGAGCGTCGCGCCGATGAACGGCATCGCCTGGAAGAAACCGACCTTGATCATCGACATGTGCCGTTCCTCGACAAGGTAGGTCATGAACCAGGTCGTGAAGAACACCAGCAGCGTGTTGTTGCAGAACTTGCCGAGACAGATCGCGAGGATCTGCCGATAGCCCAGCAGGCGCAGCGCCATGCACCAGTCGAATCGGTCGCGCGCGGTCACTACCGGCTGCCCTTCGGTGATGTACTGCAGCTCGGCCGCGTTGACGCGTGGATGGCGCGACGGATCGCGATAGAGCCGGTACCAGACGACGCTGAACAGAATGCCGAACGCGCCGGTCGCGAAGAACACGGTACGCCAGCCGAACGCGGATGAGATCCACAGCAGCAGCCCGGTGAAGAGCGGCGTGCCGATGTACTGACCCATCACGTACACGCTCGTCGCGAAGCCACGCTCCTGGACCGGGAACCACATCGTCACGGCGCGCGCGTTCGACGGAAACGCGGGCGCTTCGAGCGCGCCCATCGCTAGCCGCGAACCGAGCAGCATGTGATAGCCGTGCGCGAGCCCTTGCGTGAGCGTCGCCAGCGACCATCCGACGAGCGACAGCGCATACGCGACGCGCGAGCCCAGCATATCGGCGAGCACGCCTGCCGGCAGCAGCGCGATAGAGTATGCGAGGCCGAACACCGCGAACAGCTCGCCCATCTGCACGCGGGTAAGCGCGAGATCCTTCGACAACGCCGGAGCGACGATGCCGAGCGCCGAGCGATCGACGTAGTTGAGGACGGTGGCCACCAGCAGCATCGACAGCACGCCGTAGCGCACCCGCGATCGCCTGGCGGCGCCTGCGTGCGCGTCGAACCCGCGCATGACCGAAACCTGTTCTTCAGCGGTTTTCAATGTCGTCTCCTGTTTTGTGATGGTTGTGCTGGTGCACCTGCCGCGTGTGCCGGCGCGCGTCCGGTCAGCCGCGTCCGACGAAGGGCATCGCGCTTGCCATGATCGTCATGTTCAGAATGTTCGCTTCGAGCGGCAGGCTCGCCATCTGCACGATCGCGCTCGCGACATGCACGACGTCGACGCGCGGCTCGGGCGCGATGCGGCCGTCGGCCTGCAGCACGCCGCTGTCCATGCGCTCCGTGAGCGAGGTCGCGGCGTTGCCGATATCGATCTGGCCGCAGGCGATGTTAAACGGTCGACCGTCGAGGGCAAGCGAACGCGTGATGCCGAGGACCGCGTGCTTCGTGGCCGTGTACGCGATCGTGTGCGGGCGCGGCGTGTGCGCGGAGATCGAACCGTTGTTGATGATGCGGCCGCCTTGCGGCGTCTGGCGCTTCATCTGGCGCCACGCGGCGCGGGCGCACAGGAACACGCCGGTCAGGTTGGTGGCGACCACGTCGTTCCAGAACTCAAGCGAATAATCGTCGAGCGGCACGGCGCCTGCGTTGCGGCCCGCGTTGTTGAACAGCACGTCGAGGCGGCCGAAGTCATGCGCAATCCGCGTGAAGCTCGCATCGACCGACGTTTCGTCGGACACGTCGGTTGGAATCGCCGCTGCGACGCCCCCGGCCAGCTCGATGATCTCTTGCGTCGCGAGTAGCGGATCGATGCGCCGGCCGAGCAGCGCGACGCTGAAGCCGGCTTGCGCGAGCGCTACCGCAGCGGCCTGTCCGATGCCGGTGCCGGCACCCGTCACCGCCGCGATTTTTTTCTCTGCCTGCATTTTCACGCCCTCGTCTTCAGTCCGTTGAACATGCAAAAAGCATTGCGCGGCGACGATTTCGCAGCAATCTTGATTCTTTCAATCAATATCAACCGCCCCGTCCAGACAGGCTGGCGTCAGGGTTTTCCTGAGTTCGCGGCTGCGCTGTTCGCGCGCCGGCACGGCATCGCGCATGGCAGAGGACATGATCGGAATCGGTCGATCATCCGGTCGCTCAATGCCGCGCGGACATGTTGATCGAACCAATCAATATTGACCTGCGCCGACTGCGCTTCGTAGGCTGTGTTCCGTTATCCGAACCAAGGACGAGACCATGCCTGACAACAATCGCACCCAGCTGCTGGTTGCGCGACGCGTTCCCGCCGCGGTGGCCGCGCGTGCGGCGGCCGAATTCAACGCCTATGTAACCGACGCCGACATGGACGCGCCGTCCGTCGTCGAGTTCTGCAACCGCTACGAGACGCCGGCGGTGCTGATCGGCAAGAAATCGGGGCTGCAGGCCGAGCACATCGCAGCATTGCCGCCGAGCGTGAAGATCATCGCGAACGCGAGCGCCGGGTACGACCACATGGATGTCGCTGCCGCACGCGCACGCGGAATTGCGGTCAGCAACGCCCCCGATGCGCTGACCGACTGCACGGCCGATTTCACGATGCTGCTGGTGCTGGCCGCGTGCCGGCGTGCATCGGAGTACGAGCGTATCGTGCGCGCGGGGTGGGGAAAGTCGTTCGGCATGACCGACATGCTCGGCACGCGCGTGAACGGCAAGACGCTCGGAATCGTCGGTTTCGGGCGGATCGGCCGTGCGGTCGCGCAGCGCGCTCGCGGCTTCGGGATGAAGATCGTCTATACCGACCGGCGTCCCGCGCCGCCCGAGATCGAGGCCGGTGCACGCTATTGCGCGGATCTCGACACGCTGCTCCCGCAGTGCGACATCCTCACGCTGCACGTGCCCGGCGGCGGCACGCCGTTGATGACCCGCCGCGAATTCGGCTTGCTGTGCGCCGGTGCGGTATTCGTGAATGCGGCACGCGGCAGTCTCGTCGACGAGGATGCGCTTTACGATGCGTTGACGTCGCATCGGCTGTTCGCCGCAGGGCTCGACGTTTACCGGAACGAACCCAACATCGATCCGCGCATTGCCGCGCTCGACAATGTGTTTCTGTCGCCGCACATGGCGAGCGCAACCGTCGAGACGCGCGACCAGATGGGGTTTACCGCGCTCGACAACGTCGCGGCGGTGCTTGACGGGAAGGGGGCGCCGAACGCGCTGTGATGACGGCGGGCGCGAGCGCTCGCCCATGCCGGGGTGTCCGATGACGGAACCCCCGGCTTCAACCGCGTCGTTACTTCAACACCCCCTCCGCCACCAGCACCTCATGCGCGGCCTTGAACGCGATGAGACGATGCGGAATACCCGAATAGGCGGTCGCATGCAGCAGGGTCGCTTTTATTACGTCCAGGGGAGTGACGACGGACGCCCTAATGTCGAGTTGCGATAGAGCTTCCGCCTTGGTCTCGCCTGATGCGCCAAACCATGCCGCCGCTCTTAGTTTTGCGAAGCATCGGATTCCATTTTTCCGTTCACCATTAGTCATAAGATGTCACATGTGATGGATGTGATAGATCCCAGTGAGTATGCAGATGTGTGTTGAGAGATGGCTTGCGAAAAGACGGCTTTAGTTATACGATGACTGATCAATGTGAAGGCCGACGTTGCCCAATCGAACGATCTCGCACGAGTGCTGTCGTCCGTCACATCGCACTTTCGGCCGTCGGCCGCATAGTTTCCCCCGACTCGCCGCACCGGGAATACGTTCGTGAAAATCGTCACCATCGAAGTCATTCGCATCTCGCTCGCATTCGATGCGGGCCGCCGTCCCGTCGCCGCTGTTGAACCGACCGTCGCCGACACGTATAACGCCGCAGACCGCTCGCTGCGTCGCATGGAGTCGCTGCTGGTCAGGCTCACCGATGACGCAGGGCGCGTTGGCTGGGGCGAAGCATTCGGTCATCTGATCAATCCCGTCACGTTCGCCGCGCTCGAAGGCCCGGTTGGCCGTTGGTTCAAGGGCGCCGAATTCGAGCCGACGCGGCACGGGATCGCCGCATTGCGTGACGCGGCCGATCGCGCGCTGCATGCGTTCGGCCGCACCGGACCGGTGCTGTACGCATTGTCCGCGATCGACACGGCGCTGCACGACCTCGCCGCGCAGGCGGCCGGTGTGCCGCTATATCGTTGGCTCGGCGGCCATCGCGGGGAGATCGACGTGTATGCGAGCCTGGTCAACTACGACAACGACCCCGATGAAGTCGCGCGCCACGTGCGGCGGGCGTCGGACGAAGGGTTTCGGCGCATCAAGCTGCACGAGACGCAACGTGCGGCTATCGCGGCCGCGCGTGCGGCACTGCCGGCCGGCAGCGAACTGATGGTCGACGTGAACTGCCCGTGGACGGCGAGCGACGCGCTGCGGCATGTGAGCGAGCTGGCCGACCTGCGGCTCGGCTGGATCGAGGAACCGGTGTGGCCTTGCGACGACGCGGACGGCATCGCGCGTGTGCGCGGCGCCGGCGTGCCGATCGCGGCGGGCGAGAACGCGTCGGGCGTCGCGGGCTTTCGCGACCTGTTCGAACGCGGCGCGCTCGACGTCGCGCAGCCAAGCATCGCGAAGATCGGTGGACCGACCGGCATCGCGGAAGTGATCGCGCTTGCGGCGGAGCACGGCGTGCGGGTTGTGCCGCACTGTTTCTATTACGGAGCGGGGCTGCTGGCGACCGCGCACGTGGTCGCGACGCTACCGGACGATGTAGCGCTCGAAATTCCCTATCTCGACTGGCCCGAGCGGCTGCATGACGGGCAGCGGCCCGGGGCGCGGCTGCGCTTGCCCGATGTGCCCGGGCTTGGCTTCTTGCCGGACGAAGCAGTGCTGGCACGCAACACGATCGCGCACGCGACGATCGGTTGAACGCAGGAACGGTGCGCTCGGCGCACGCACGCGAAGCCGTTGCCGGTGTGGCGGCGCAATCGGAAATCAGGAAGCCGGGCGGATGCGCAGGCACGTGCCCGGCTCGACAGGAGACAACATGAAAACGCGTTACCGCTGGTGGATCGGCGCGCTGCTGTTCGGCGCCGGCATGCTGAACTATCTCGATCGCGCGGCGCTGTCCGTCGTCGCGCCGATCATCAAGCGCGAACTCGGCATCGACGACGCGCAGATGGGCATCCTGTTCAGCAGCTTCTTCATCGGCTACTGCGTGTTTTGCTTCGTCGGCGGCTGGGCCGCGGACCGGTTCGGGCCGCGTCGCGTGTTCGCGTGCGCGGCGGGCGTGTGGTCTCTGTTCTGCGGCGCGACCGCGCTCGCCGGGTCGTTCGCGCACCTACTGATCGTGCGCGTCGCGTTCGGGATCGGCGAAGGGCCGATGGGGACGACCACCAACAAGGCGATCTCGAACTGGTTCCCGCGCCGCGAAGCGGGGCGCGCGGTCGGCTGGACCAACGCCGGGCAGCCGCTCGGTGCGGCGATCGCGGCGCCGATCGTCGGCCTGGTTGCGCTGCAGTTTGGCTGGCGCGTTTCGTTCGTCGTGATCGCCACGCTCGGCTTCGTGTGGCTGGCCGCGTGGTGGGCGTTGTTCCGCGACGATCCGGCGAGCCACCCGCGCGTGTCGCCGGAAGAGGTGCGCGAGATCGCATCCGACCGGACGGTCGGCGTCTCACTGGATGCGCATGCGGACGAGCGCGCCGCGCGTCCGCTGCTGCGCGATCTGCTGTCGCGGCCGGTGCTCGGCGTCGCGCTCGCGTTCTTCAGCTTCAACTACGTGCTCTATTTCTTCCTGTCATGGTTGCCCAGCTATCTCACCGACTACCAGCATCTAAACATCAAGCAGATGAGCGTCGTCGGGATTCTGCCCTGGCTCGGCGCGACCGTCGGTTTCGTGGCCGGCGGCACCGTGTCGGACCGCATCTACCGGCGCACCGGCGACGTGCTGTTCGCGCGCAAGATCGTGATCGTCGTCGGGCTGGCGGTGGCGGCGGCGTGCGTGCTGCTGGCGTCACGGGTGAGTTCGCTCGGCGCGGCCGTCACGTTGATCGCGATCGCAAGCCTTTTCGCGTTCATGGCACCGCAGGCTTGCTGGTCGTTGCTGCAGGAAATCGTGCCTCGCGAACGCGTCGGCTCGGCCGGCGGGTTCGTTCATCTGCTCGCGAATCTCGCAGGCATCCTGTCGCCAAGCTTGACCGGCTGGCTCGTCCAGTATGGTGGTGGGTATGCAAGTGCGTTCGTGCTTGCGGGCGCGTCGGCGCTCGCCGGTGCGGTTATCCTGACGTTCGCGGTGCGCGCGCGGGCCGTTTCGCAGATGCGCCGGGCCGCCTGATGAAGTAATCCGTTGAATTGGCTACGCTGGAGTAAGTGTGACCGTACTTGCCTCCTCCACCGGACACAACGAACATCGTCCCAAGAGAGAGGATAGCCGGTGCAGCTCATTCCCGTGGCTCGGGGCGCGCCTCGGACCGGGCGTCATCCAAGCATTCCTAGATACATCGGTGGCACTGCCGTCAGGCCAGCATGTACGCTGCGGGTAACCTCATCCGCCAAGAGTTCTGAGTGACCGGCCTCTAATGCGGCGAGAGCCATACGCGCAACCTCGTCTGGGGAAGCCTTGGGGCCGGGTACGCCCCGCGCCATGTCGGTATCCATGAAGGCGACATGCAGCGAAAGAACTTCTGTGCCTTGGGCACTTAATTCCTGCCGCATCGCGTTACTCAAGGCCCAAGCGGCGGCCTTCGATGCGCTGTAACTGCCGGTAATGCCTGGCAGAGTCGCCCAACTGAGCGCGGAAATGACATTGATCATGGCACTACTGCCAGACGCCGCCAGGATCGGCGCGAACGCTTGCGCCATCCGTAACGGCCCCACGGCATTTGTCTCGAACTGCTGTCGCAGCATATCGATCGATGATGGTGCAAGCACTGCGCCGGAGCCTCCGATGCCGGCGTTGTTCACCAGCAAGCTGACGTCGCCCAATTCGCGGGCGAGCGCTTCGACCTGATCGGCGCGAGTCACGTCGAGCCGTACGGGCACCACGCCAGATGCGGTGACGGTGGACGCTTCGCGCGCTGCTGCATAGACCTTGGCCGCGCCAGCGGTAAGCAAGGCGCGGGTGAAGGCTGCACCCAGTCCGCGATTGGCACCCGTAACGAGCGCGACAGAACCTTGGATTTTCATGAAGACTTCCTTACAGAGAGTGGGTCAGTTGTGCGATGTCAAACGCAGCATGACGTAGTGCTCGTAGTGACCGACGCCGTTTTGCACGATGGGATCTTGTGAGGTGAAAGCGGCAATGTCATCCTCGTCCGGAATTTGGTAGAGGGAGACACCATAGCCACCAGTGTCATCAATCACAGGACCGTGTGCCACGATCACGCCTTGCGCGAACAACTCATCGAGAAAGGCGCCATGTCGCTTCATCAACTTCAACTCGTCGTCCGACATTGTCGCGAGAAAGTCGGGTCGCGGAGGAATGAACTTGCACAGGTAATATTTCATCAATACTCCTTATTGAATATTCTGAACCATAACCGTTCTAGCTTGACGGTTCGGTTCGTTCTACTCGCCTCCGGCGTGCTTATCCGGCGGTCCTGACGCTCTTGAGAATCGAGCTTTCGAACATCTTGGGCGCATAGCTTTGCAGGAAAAGAATCATCCCCGTCATCTTGCCAACCGGATTGCTGAACTTCGGTTCTTTCGTGCCGATCATTTTCGTGATGGTGTGCACAACCGCATCAGGCGCCTCGGCCTCATCGATACCTTTTTGCGTGGCGGCACGAACCTGTTTGCGGTAAGCGTCGTAGTCGGGGATATTGCCACCTGTAGACGAAACCGAATTTTGTCCAAGGTTGGTTTTGAACCACACCGGCTCGACCACGCTGACTTTGATGTTGAACTGGTTCAGCTCGAAACGCAGGGCTTTGAAATAACCTTCGACCGCATGCTTCGAAGCCGAGTAATAGGACAGATTCGGCGGGCCGATCAAGCCAACGATGGAACTGACGGTGATGATCTGCCCGCTCTTTTGCTTGCGAAAGAAGGGGAGCAAGGCGTTCGTGACCTTGACCGTTCCCCAGAAGTTCGTTTCGAACTGCTGCCGCCCGACTTCAAGCGGTGTCTCTTCAGCGATACCCGTCACCATGTAGCCCGCATTGTTGACGAGAACGTCAAGTTGCTTCGTATAGGTGAAAAGCTCATGCGTGAACGACTCGATAGAAGTGTCGTCGTCGATATCAAGGCGCAGCAACTTGAAGGGCACGTTCCGCGCGTATTTTTCCGGCTGACGACTGGTGCCGATCACGTTGAAGCCGTCCTTGTGGAGTTTGTTCGCCAGCATCAAACCAAAGCCCGACGATGCCCCAGTAATCAAAATTGTCTTCTTCATCTCTCCAGCTCCCGGTATTCGAAATGGCCTATGAAGGCTTGCGAAAAATTGTTGATGTAGATGGATCCGAGTTCGTCATTGCCGGCCTCCTTCAAGAACGACTCGGCGAGGCTGGCTAGAGTGGATGGCCATGCTGGCTCGGCAACGGCATGACGCGCGATTCGAGGTGCAAACCAATTCTGACGATCCTCGACGGTTGCTGCCATTCTGCCTGCCGATCGCGCCATGGACACTAGCCGATCACGCCAACAGACTCGCCGAACACGCCAATATTTACGCGGTCCCAAGTGGCGGGTTTTGCTATTGTGATGGCGCGATCTGCGGGATAGACTCATGCGATGAATACGAAAAGTAACTATCCCCCGAGCGGTCGGCATGGCCATCCGACGGACTATGCCATTTGGCCCGGATGGCGCTTGTTGATGCAGGATGCAGGCATTGCAGCTTCGCCGGTTTTGCGCCGTGCGCAGCTACCGGGGGATCTGTTTTCGCGTCAGAACGTTCGCCTCGATCCGACCAGTTTCTTCATGTTGTGGAAGGCCATTGAGGCCGAGGCAGCGACAATCAACGCGGACGTACCGGCAGCGCTGCAAATCGCAAAGGTGATGTCGTCGGACTGGTTCGATCCCGAGCTTTTCGCCGCGCTATGTAGTTCAAATATGGGCGGAGCACTCGACCGAATCGCGAAGTACGTCAGACTGATAGCGCCCATGATCATTCGGATCGATCGAGCGATCGAGCACACCACAGTTTCCATCGACTTCTTGGATCACACCCTGCCGCCACCCGATGTATTTCTCACTTTCAAGCTGGTCTTTTTCGTGCAACTAGCACGCTTGGCGACACGAAGTCCGGTACGCCCATTACGAGTGAGTTGGCCGTTGGCGACGGGCGAATCGAATGACAGCGTGGCCGCCTACCAAGCATATTTCGGCGTGCCAGTGACAGATGCGCCCTTAGCCACCGTTGTATTCGCTGCTGAGGATATCGAGCGGCCATTCCTGACCGAAAACCACAAAATGTGGCAGTTCTTCGAGCCATCGCTACGTCAGAGACTAGCGGATTTGGATAGGACGGCCAGTATGGCGGAAAGAGTGCGCAGTACCCTGCTGGAGACGCTCCCGGCAGGAGAGGTGTCCATGCAAGTGATCAGTCGAAAACTTGCGGTCAGCGTCCGCACGTTGCAGCGCAGGCTTCAAGATGAGGGAACCTCGTTCCAGCAAACGCTGGACACTTTGCGTGAATCGTTGGCCTATCACTATCTTGGCAACACTACGATGTCTAGCGCCGAGATCTCCTTTCTACTGGGATTCGACGATTCCAATTCCTTTGCTCGCGCGTTCCACTCATGGACTGGCAAAACGCCGCACAAGGTACGAACGGAGATTGGTGTTAGCAATAGCGAGTCGAATGCGGATACAGCCGGGGTGTAGTAGCTAAGCGCCAACTGACTCATCGGGATTTCGATCTCGGGCGAAATTTGTGCGCGCGACGATGCGCCGGGATACATCGGCTTGCCTCGCCGAAGAAGGCGTTCGAAGCATCCGCCCGTTCATCGATGCGCACGTTGAATGACCGCTCTCTGGACCGGCGACTGTCGCTTCAGGGTCGGCTACAGCCGACCGTGTTGGGCGGAAACCGGCCAGAAGCGACCAGTCGGGATGAAACAGCGGCAGGCCGCTTCGATTGATCAAGCGGCCTTTCATCGTCATCTCTTCAAATGGCCTGCGCCGTCGAGAATGCGCGTGCCGCAGCCATTGTATCCAGTGCTTCGCGCAAGAGCAGGATTTTGCCGTTGTTCGCCACCAGCCGCCCTGCGTACATCTGTCGATAGATTTTCCCCGTCGATGGCACGAGCGCTTCGACTTCATATTCGGCGAATACCTGCTCAGGCGTTTCGATCAGCAGCCGCACATTTCTGAACGAAAAATCCGGTACTTTCGCGAGCAGCGAGGCGATGAAGCCTTCGATCGCTTTTGGCCCCTGTGCTCGCCCGTCAATGCCAAGCGACTTCAGATAAGGGAGCTCCAGCACGCCATCGTCGGCAAACAGTGCAGCGGCCGCACGTGGGTCACGAATCGATTCGAGATAAGCGGAAAGCAGTTGTTTAGCGTCGTTCATGATCGGCTCGATAAAGGCGTTAAAGGATGCGATTCATTGCAGATGCGTCTTCAACGCAGTCGCCATCTGCTGCATCGCTGCGCGCGTCGGTGCGTCCGCAGCAAGCACGTTGAGTAGGCCGAAGTCGTGGATCGTGCCTTTGTACTGGATCGTCGTCACGTCGTTGCCCGCCTGGTCGAGCCGATATCCATATGCTTCGCCTTCGTCGCGCAGCACGTCGAACTGCGCCGTCTGGATGAGCGCGGGCGGCAAGCCCTTCAATTCGTCGAGTGACGCGCGCAGCGGCGACGCGTAGCGTTCGTTGCGCTCACCTTCGTCGATCGTGTAGGCATTCCAGAACCACTTCATCATGTCGCGGCTCAGGAAGTAGCCATTTGCAAAGGCGTCGTACGAGGCATTGTCGAACGCGTGGTCGGCCACCGGCCACATGAGGCCCTGGAAGCGGATTGCCGGGCCTTGACGGTCCTTCGCCATCTGGCTGACGACCGCGGCCATGTTGCCGCCCACGCTGTTGCCCACGACGGCCAGCCGCGCACCATCGACGCCGATCTCCGCGCCATGTGCGGCAACCCACTTCGTCGCGGCGTAGGCTTCGTTGATCGCGACCGGATAGCGCGCTTCGGGCGAAGGCGTGTATTCGACGAACACCGCCGCCGAGCCCGACTGGACAACAAGATCCCGCACGAGACGCTCATGCGTCGGGTAGTCGCCGAGAATCCAGCCACCGCCGTGGAAGAACATGAACACGGGCAGCACACCGCGCGAATCCTGCGGCTTGACGACGACAAGCGACACGACCAGGCCGTCCTGCTCGACCGTGCGGCGCGTGACGTCAATGCCCGAGACGTCGACCGGCACGCTGCGCTGGGCGCCTGCCAAGACTTCGCGCGCTTCGGCGGGCGTGAGCGTCTCGATTGCTGGGCCGGTGGCACTGTTCAGCGCATCGAGGAAGGTAACCGTCGCGGTATCGGGCGTGTTCGGTGTGGCTTGCGTATTCATCGTGATTCTCCTTTTGCTTGGTCCAGTGGCTTGCGACGTGATGTCGTGCAGCCGGTGGAAAGGAGAATACGGATCGGACAATATTTGCGAAATAGAATCGTTTGAAATCCATCATTGCATGAATGCAACGATGGACGCCGGCTGATCAACTGCGCCGATGGATCATTTCGGCCACCGCCATGTTGGCTCGGAAAGGTGCTCGGCAAAGTAATCCGACAGCGCCGCGACTTTCGCGGGCCGCGCGCGCGCCGACGGCGTAACGAAGTAAAGACCACCCTTCGTCAGCGACCAGTCGGTGAGGATCGCTTCAAGACGGCCATCGGCCAAATACTCGCCCGCGATGAATTCAGGCAGCTCGGCGATTGCAAGGCCATCGAGCAGCGTGGGCAACAGCGCATCGGAGTTCGTCACGCGCAGCGGGCCCGTCGGCATCACCGGCTCCTCCTCGCCTGCGTCGTTCGTGAAGCGCCATACAGCGCTACGCGCACGGTACGCATATGAGAGACAGGGGCGATCCACCAGCTCGCGCGGATGCGTGGGTCGTCCTTCACGTCTCAGATATTCTGGCGACGCCACCACGAATTGCGTCACCGCGCACAGCCGCCGCGCGACCAGGGATGAATCCGGAAGCGCGGCGATACGCAGGGCGGCGTCGAACCCATCGGCGACCAGATCGACCGACGCATCCGATAGATGCAGGTCGATTGACACCTCCGGATACGCGCGAAAGAAGCCGGGTAGCAGCGGCGCAACCCAACGCAGCCCATATGACATCGGCACGGCCAGCCGCACCAGCCCGCGTGGCTGCACCGACATTTCGCGCGCCGAGCTTTCCGCTTCCTCGGCCTGGTGATAGATCTCGCCGGCTTTCTCGCTGATCGTCCGGCCGAACTCGGTGAGCGAGAGCTGGCGCGACGTGCGATTGAAAAGCCGCGCACCCAGCCGGTCCTCCAGGCGGGCCACGCCGCGCGAGACCGTGGCGACCGACACGCCGGTCGCGCGCGCTGCGGCTGCAAATGATCCGTGCTCGGCCACCTTCGCGAACATCGCGAGCCCCTCGAAATCGGGTAGTTGAGCCATGTCCTTATCTTTTCATTTATGCAACGTTAAATTGCGATCAATTCTATTTCGAAAAGATAAGGCCGTCGATATTCTCCTCACATCGCAGCAAGCCGCTGCGACGCAAACATCCACCGACCATCGAAAGGAGCAATACCATGGCACGCAAACTCGACAACAAGATCGCACTCGTCACCGGCGCAACCAGCGGCATCGGTCTCGCCACCGCGCAACGTTTCGCGGCGGAAGGCGCGCACGTCTATCTCACGGGCCGCCGACAGGTAGAACTCGATGCCGCCGTGAAAGGCATTCGCGAAGCCGGCGGCAACGCGACCGGCGTCCGTTCGGATTCCACCCAGCTCGATGAACTCGACGCGCTGTATGCGCAAATCAAGGAAGAACAGGGGCGCCTCGACGTCCTGTTCGTGAACGCCGGCGGCGGCTCGATGCTGCCGCTTGGCAACATCACCGAAGCGCACTACGACGACACCTTCGACCGCAACGTGAAGGGCGTGCTGTTCACGGTGCAAAAAGCGCTGCCGCTGCTTGCCGAGGGCGCATCGGTGATTCTCACCGGCTCGACGGCAGGTAGCGCAGGCACCGCGGCGTTCAGCGTGTATTCGGCTTCGAAAGCGGCGGTGCGTGCCTTTGCACGCAGCTGGATTCTCGACCTCAAGGAGCGCCGCGTCCGCGTGAACACGATCAGCCCGGGCGCGACTCGCACGCCGGGCCTGCTCGACCTCGCCGGTGACGACGCCACGCAACGGCAAGGGCTTGCCGATTACCTGGCTTCCCTGATTCCGATGGGGCGCCTCGGTGAACCGGAAGAGATCGCCGGCGCGGCGCTGTTCCTGGCCTCGGACGACGCGAGCTTCGTGAACGGTATCGAATTGTTCGTCGACGGCGGCCAGCAACAGATCTGAGCCAGGTTGAGCACGCGGGGTGTGGTGGACGCGGTCTTCGACGATCGCGATCCACGCCCGGCGCACTCGAATCGAGCATCGTCATGATTGAACATCGGCCTTTTCCTTCGCTTGACGCAATCCGGCGCGACGGCGTTGATGTCCGCCAACATTTCCGCGCGGGCGACGTCGGGCACGCCGACCATGCGCCGCTCGGTCCGCTCCATATGTGGAACGACATCGAATTCGCGCAGCACGCGGGCCTCGGGCTTCGTGTTCACCGCGACGTCGAGATCGTCACGTGGGTACGTTCGGGGGCCATCACCCACGAAGACGATGCGGGCAATCGCGCGCGCCTGGTTGCCAACTGCGTCCACGTGATGAGTGCCGGCACGGCGATCCATCATGCCGAGCGCAACGAGGAAAACATACCCGCGCGGCAGTTTCAGATCTGGCTCCGTCCGCGCACACCGGCCGGTACGCCGCGCTGCTCGACGCGGGTCTGTTCGCCAGGATGTCGAGAGGGCCGATTCGTCACACTGGCGAGCGGCGATCCGGAGGATGTCCGCACGGGTGCTTTGCCCCTCCATGCCGACGCGCGGGTGCGTATCGCGACGCTGCGCGAAGGCGCGGCAATGCAGCACGTTTTGCCGATGCCCGGTTCGGCTTATTTGGTTGCGGATCATGGGCGACTGGACATAGGGCCGATCAGGCTGACGCGACGCGATGGCATTGCCGTTCGAGATGAAGCGCGGCTCGTATTGAGGGCGCGAGACGACACTGATGTCGTGATTGTTGAGCTCTTGCGCTAGGACAAGGGCTCCATTAGGGCGTGCCGCAGCCCCATTCATTGCTGTTTCCGACTTCGAGAAAACGCGTCCGTGAGAGTTGGGTGGCTGTTTGGGGAGCGAACTGCAGACTGTGATACTGACGCTGCCTATGGCGGAGATGGGTCGATCTGCGCCGGTCGCGCGTTGTAGGGCGGTGGCCGGCCGCGTTCGGCCAGGAAGGGACGCTCGCGGCCGCCGGCATCGTGACGTTCGAACGACGGTTCGTCTCCGGGAAGCGTCGCTGCATCTGTGGCCGACACCCCGTGCGAGAGATCATGATTCTGCCCCTGGCCGAATTCGGCCAGCCGAAACGAGGCGTGCCGGCTCTTCGTCCAAAGAACGGCAAAAATCAGTGCTGCTGTGCGCCGGATTGAATCGCGGCCTGACGCTGCGATGACGTTTGCTCAGCCTGCAATCGCGCTTCAGCCTTTTGGAGCCCCGCCGGGTAGTCCACATCAACGGAAAGCGGGTTGTAGCCGGCTTGTTCGAGGTTCGCAAGTTCGGCGCGTACTTGTGCGCGCGAGAGCGGCATGTCGCTCTGGGCGAACGACGTAAGGGGAGCCGAGGCGAGCAGGGCGAGGCCAGCCGTCACGATAATCTGTTTCATCACATACGTAATTTTGGGCGTCGGTTCAACTGAAGTACTGCTAGAAGTCTCGAAGTATATGCGCCTAAAGCTAGGTATTTACCCTTATTCTGACAATACTACATTGCGAAAAGCACACTGTTGCGCGCGTACAGCTTTCAGATGGACCGCAGAAAGGCAGCGGACACGCCCAGTCGCAGGTCCGAGGAGAGGGCGCGCGACCGCGCGATCTCCTTGGTGAGCTGCTTCACCGTGCGGCACGCCAGCGTCAGTTCGCCGTGGGGCGACATGGCCAGCGCAATGAAGCGCGGCACGGACGGCTCAACCACCATTGACGCCTGCAACCGGCATTCTTTTTCAAGAGTGGCAATCGCGTAAGGTCCGAGCAACCCATAGATGCCGCCATCGGCCACGATGTGGCCCTGCAGACTCAACGAGTCGGCTTCTGCCGCAAAATTCAGGGAGACCTGATGTTCACCGGCAATTTGTTCGAGCCGGTCGCGCCAGCTATTGGGGCGGCAGAAAAAGACCAGCGGAATCCCGTCGAGCTTTGAAAAAGCAATAGTAGGGTGCTTGGTCAAAGGGTCGCCTTCCGCGCCGACCAGGTAAGTCGCCGCCTCAACCAAATACTCGTCACCGTCTTTCGGCGTCGGGCTATTTCGAAAGAGGATGGCGAGGTCAACACTGCCGTTTTCCAACCACGTATCCAACAAAGCCCCCTGACCCTCGCGCACCTGTAACTGCACTAGGGGATAACGTTCTCGAAGGCGATGGTAGAGCGTGCTGACCAGCGGATGAGCGGTGGAGGGCAAGATTCCGAGTCGGACCACGCCGATCGGCTCTCCGGCCGAACTGCGAATGTCGTTGGATAACTGTTCCGTGCTGGCCAGCCATGTCCTGACGCGCGGGGCAATCCGCGCCCCCAAATCGGTCAATACCACGCCGCGCCCCGTCCGTTGGAACAGGCGGCCGCCGCAGTATTGCTCCAGTTCAACGATCTGGCGGCTGATATGTGGCTGGCTGGTTCCGTAGGCAACGGCCGCCTTGCTCAAGCTCCCGAGTTCCGCCGCGTCGATGAAAAGCTTCCAAGCCGCGTAGTCCACTTTCCGGCCTCCAATCAGATATGTCAAATCAGTATATCTGAAATGTGCTGCTAGGCAGTTCTCGCATGAGGCGTCCATCCCTACACTGCAACGCATGCACCGTTGTTCCAGCTTGAAGCGAAACGAGCAGCGGGCTCTCCTCTACGAAAGAGGAGCGGAAAAGCTCACATTTGGAGACGTCATGAAAGCAATCGATCTGCGCGGTCTGGTCCCGGCACCCGTTACCCCTTTCACCCGCGACGGCGCGGTGGACCATGCAGCAATTCAACGTCTGGGCTCCTGGCTCGGCAGCATTGAAGGCGTGAAAGGTCTGACGGTGCTCGGCCACGCTGGCGAAGGCACGTTCATGACGCAGAAAGAACAGGCTCAGGTCATCGAAAGCTTCGTTAAGTCCGTCGACGGCAAGATTCCGGTCATCGCCGGTATCACGCTCGAAGGTACGCAAGTCGCCGTCGACGAAGCGAAGCGCGCGGTCGAGGCCGGCGCGTCGGCTGGTCTGGTGTATCCGTCGCACGGCTGGTTGCGCTTCGGCTACCAGAAGGGTGCGCCGCAGGACCGCTACCGCGCCATCTACGAAGGCAGCGGCCTGCCGCTGATCCTGTTCCAGTACCCGGATGCCACCAAGGCGACGTACAACCTCGAAACGCAACTCGAAATCGCCGCACAGCCGGGCGTGTTCGCGATGAAAAACGGCGTGCGCAACATGCGTCGCTGGGATGTTGAAATCCCCATCATCCGTCGCGAGCGTCCGGAACTGCAAATCCTGACCTGCCACGACGAGTATCTGCTGCACACGATGTTCGACGTTGACGGTGCACTGGTCGGCTACGGCGGCCTGGCCCCCGAGCCGCTCATCGAGCTGATCAAGGCCGGTAAGGCGAAAGACTACGCGGCCGCACGCGCGATCCACGATCGTCTGCTGCCCGTCACGCGCAATGTGTACCACCGTGGCTCGCACATGGAAGGCACCGTGGCACTCAAGCACGGCCTCGTGGCTCGCGGGATTCTCGAGCACGCGACGGTGCGCTCGCCGCTGCTGCCGCTCGCGGAAGGCGCGGACGTTGAAATCGCCGACGCACTGCGTTCGGCAGGCCTCGTCGACTGACGCGGAAGCGGCGCATTCATAGCCGTTATGACGATAGCGAAGCGCTGCCCCCGCTTCGCTATCCGCGTTAAGCCGTCACGGCGACGCACGAACGCTCGTTTCGCACGTCGCCCATAACAGGATCGGGAAACGACCAAACAAGCTCCAACATCGCGACACTACAAGACAGAAGCGCGACGGTGCTTAAAAAAGACGAAGTCCGAGGGCCCATAAAATGCAGCTTTTCAGGAGACAGCATGAACACCCCTTTGACCGCCTACAGCGTCGGTGTTGGTCAATCCGAGAGCGCAACGCGCACCACGAGCGAGCAGTTGCGTGCGGCGAACCTGCTGTTCCGAATCGAGAACGTACCGTTCTGCCGGTGGCACACCAAGGCCCGTATCATCATGGGCAGCGCGACCCTCTTTGACGCATTCGACGCCCTATCGCTTGCCTTCGTACTGCCCGTATTGATTGGCCTCTGGCATCTCTCGGCCGGCCAGATCGGCGTGCTGATCGCCGCCGGCTATCTCGGCCAGGTCGTAGGCGCGTTGGTGTTCGGCTGGCTCGCTGAGCGCATCGGTCGCGTACCGAGTGCGACGGTGACTGTGGGCGTGATGTCGGCCATGAGCATCGTCTGCGCATTCACCGGCAGCTTCCATATGCTGTTCCTAATGCGCTTTCTGCAAGGCATCGGCGTGGGAGGAGAAGTGCCCGTCGCGGCCACGTACATCAACGAGCTGTCGCAAGCGCACGGCCGGGGACGTTTCTTTATTTTGTACGAACTCATTTTCCCGCTGGGTTTGCTCGCAGCCGCGCAACTGGGGGCGTTCATCGTCCCCCGCTTCGGTTGGGAGTACATGTTCCTCGTGGGGGGCATCCCGGGCATAATTGTCGCCTTCCTGATCGCACGACTCCCGGAATCGCCGCGCTGGCTCATTTCAAAGGGGCGCTTCGATAAGGCGGAAGGAATCATCGAGCGACTGGAGGCCAGCACGCCCAAGCGAAACCTTGATACGAAAACGCAGAAGGCCGAAGTTGATGAGCGCGTGGTCGGCCTGCTGAACGGCCTGCAGTCGAAGCAGACGGGATCGTGGAAGGAACTTTTTTCGCCGTTCTACCGCGGGCGCACCATCGTAGTGTGGTTACTTTGGGCGACCTCATATTTTGTCGCGAACGGCATCAACAACTGGCTGCCCAGCCTCTACAAGACGGTCTACCATCTGCCGCTGCAAGAGTCGCTTCACATGGCGTCCATCTCGAACGTCCTGAGTACGTGCGGGGTGCTTGCCTGCGCGTTGCTGATCGATCGTGTCGGGCGCCGCCGCTGGGCAATGGCCTGCTTCATCATCAGCGGGATCCTGCTCGCCGCTCTGGGTATTCATGGAGCAGGTAGTGCCTGGTCAGTGATGTTCTTGGGATCTTCCGCATACGCAGTGATGGCAACCACAACCGTACTGCTGTACCTGTACACACCTGAAATCTATCCGACCCGGATGCGCGCGATTGGTACTGGCCTCGCGACGTCCTGGCTGCGGGCCGCTTCTGCTGCCGCGCCTGCGATCGTGGGCGTCGTATTGACAGGGAAGGGCATCGCGGCGGTATTCATCCTTTTTGCGGTGGTCAGCGCTGTGGGTTTCTTTGTAGCTTCGCGAATGGTGGAGACCACCAATCGCGCTCTCGAAGAGATCTCCCCGTAACCGCTCGCATCCCTTGCCGCTCCTTCTCCTGATGTGAGTCAAGGGGAAGGAGCGTCCTGGTTCGAAACACCGATAATTTCAGCGCGACAGGTTCACAGATAGCGACAACGTTCCACGACTCTGTTTGTAGTCCTTATCGGATGTCGTGCGGCAAAGATCGCATATAACAAAACGAATGGAGACAACGGAAATGAAAAAGGCACAACGGGTCATGGCCCGCGCTTCGATGCGGAAAGTCGCTGGCACACTTGGCGTAGCAGCGATGCTCAGCGCCGGCCTCGCATTGACCTCTGTCGGCGCCCGCGCAGATAGTGGTTCGCAAGTCCAGCTGTATGGGATCGTCGGCACCTATGTCGGCAGTGTCAAACGTAGCGATACGCCTCAATCCACGGTACTCATAGGCAGCGGCGGATTGACCACATCATTCTGGGGAATCCGCGGCAAGGAAGATCTGGGCGGCGGTGTCAGCGCCATCTTCGCTCTGGAGAGCTTCTTCCAGCCTCAAAACGGCGCGCAGGGCCGCAATGCCACAGACCCGTTCTTTTCACGCAATGCGTACGTGGGCTTTCAAGGCGACTTCGGTCAGTTGACCTTCGGGCGCCAAAGAAATCCGACCTATACGGCCGAATCCCTCATCAACCCGTTCAGTTCGTCGACTGTCTTTTCGCCTCTCGTCCTCCAGACGTTCGTGACCAACTATGGTGGCACGATCATTGGCGATACGGTGTGGAACAACACCGCCAAGTACACAACACCGGACTTCAAAGGTTTCGGCGCAACCGTGATATATGGCCTGGGTGGCGTTGCGGGGTCGCCCGGCGTCGGCAATCTCGGCGCGCATTTGAATTATCAAGGTCACGGTCTCACGGCAGTGGTGTCCGGCCAGCGCGTACGCTACACCGCAGCGGGGCCAGTGGGCGCACAATACGCCTACCTCGCGGGCGCGGCCTATGACTTCAAGCTCGTGACACTTTATGGCGCGTGGGCGATGACAAGTGACGTGAGTACGCCGACAGGCAGCCACACGTACGAGGCGGGTTTTTCGATCCCGTTCACACCGGCCGATTTCCTGCTTGCTGAGTGGGCGCGTACGCAACGGTCCGGTCCTACGCATACGACCAACAGCCTTCGCAATACTGCCGCACTCGGTTACGACCATCTGCTGTCCAAGCGGACGGACATTTACGCAATTTACTCTATCGACAAGCTGAGCGATCATCCCATCGGCAACACCTTTGCCGTCGGCATTCGGCACACGTTCTAGAAAGCGTTCACCCTTTTGTCGTCACTTCCTGTCTCTGAAAAGCTCGGCGGCGAGGTCGGTTACGGGCCGGTCATATACGAGGGGCGTTCGGGATTCGCAAATTCCGCCGAGTCTGGTGCTAAGCTGCTGATTCGAGAGGGGAAACGCTGACATCCGCTCGGTAGTCCGTGACAGCGACGTGGACGCCAGCAGCGACAAGTGCCAGAACCCAGGCACCTCATGCGAAGGGATTCAGGGGCCGTCTTGCCTGAGCGCCGAGCGCACCGCTTGCGGGGTTTTTCCGGTCCATGCCTGAAATGCCCGCGCGAAGGAGTTGGGATCTTCGAAACCCAGCAGGAAGGAAATTTCTGCGCCGGACATTGATGAATTGACGAGGTAGTGTGTAGTGGTCAACTAATCCCGGACACTGCGTTAAGTTTTTCTTCCGCAACCGCCGGCGCCAGTCCGTCATTGAACTGATGCGGCCGTATCCAGTTGTACCGGTGCATCAGGTAGTGGCTGATGTCCCGGTGTGCCTCCTGCGCCGACATGTAGCCCACTGACGGTAGCCATTCGGTCTTGAAGCTGCGGAACAGCCTCTCCATCGGGGAGTTATCCCAACAATTTCCTCGACGGCTCATGCTCTGCTGTATCCGATAGCGCCAGAGGCGCTGACGGAATTTCCGGCTTGCATATTGGCCGCCTTGATCCGAGTGAAACAGCAAGCCTTGCGGTCGACCACGTTGCTCATAGGCCATCTCCAACGCCTGCACGACCAGATCGGCATCAGGGCGTGTCGAGAACGCCCAGCCAACAACCCGACGCGTGAACAGGTCGAGTACTACGGCCAGATAATGCCAACGTCCCTGCGCCCAGACATACGTGATGTCACCACACCACACCACACCTGATTCGGCGTACCAACCTCGAATTCGCGATTGAGATGGTTCGGGATATCGATCCGCTCGACCGTGGCCTGCTTGTAGGCATGGCGACCCGGCTGCTTGCAGATCAACCCGAGTTCTTCCATCAAGCGGCTGACCTTGAAGCGTCCAATCGCCGTACCTTCCTCGCGCATCATGCCCATGATGCTGCGACTGCCAGCAGAGCTTCGACTCTCGATGAACAGCTCGTGTACCCGGCTACGCAGTACCATGCGCTCGGTATCAACGCGTCGGGCTCGCCCTCGGTGTGCATACAGGCAGGACCGCGACACGTCGAATACCGCGCAGATCAGCTCGACCGATTCGCTTGCGCCAATCTGATCAATTACTTCGTACGTTCGATGCCTTCCGACATCAAGAGCGCGGTAGCCTTTTTTAAAATGGCCTTCTCACGCTCGAGGCGTTCGATACGCGCCTCGAGTTCCTGAATACGCTGTTGATCCGGCGTGATTGCCTTGCCCTGCGGCGTGACGCCCTGGCGTTCCATCTGAAGTTGCTGCACCCAGCGGCGCAGCACCGTCTCGCCGACGCCGACCGAGCGGCTTGCTTCCATATGGCTATAACCCTGGTCGAGCACCAGACAGGCGGCTTGCTGTTTGAACTCCGGGGAAAACGTACGTCGTTGCTTGCTCATCAGACACCTCTTCATGGCGACCATTCTCGCCTAAATCAGTGTCCGGATTCATTAGACCACTACAGTCGGGCGATGTGTCGGCGATCGCGGCCGGCGTCGTCGGGTGGGCGGTGTTTGCGCTGTTCCTGCACGACCCGTTGATCGGCGTGCGGCCGTTCGGTTGAACGTTCCGCGTACGCAGGCTCGGCGACCGCGTCACGCTGATCGGCCGCGGCCCGGCGCGCGAGCGGCAGGCATCGCCCGGCCTACCGGCCGACGCATTGCAGATCGGCGGCAGCATTGACCGACGGCGGGCACGATCGCGCGGCGGCTGGCGAGTTCGCCCGCGCATCGACGCGAGCGCATAGCGACGACGCTCGCGGCGCGCGCGTCAGATCGGCCTGACGAACAGCCCGACCGTCAGTGCCGCGCCGATACAGACGATCGCGATCCGCAGCACGCGCTCGTTCACGCGGTGCAGCGCCCATGCGCCGAGCAGGCCGCCGACGATCGCGCCGCTGCCGAGCGCAAGCGCCGCGCCCCAGTGCAATTGCGGCGAGGTGACGAACAGCAGGACCGCCGACGCGTTCATCACGCCCGCGAGAGCGTTCTTGGTCGACATCGCGTGACGCGGCGACAGGCCGGCCATCGTGAGCGCGGCCATCATCAGGAAGCCGATGCCGCCGCCGAAATAGCCGCCGTAGATCGCGATCAGGAACTGCGAGATCCCGGCCGCCATCGGGCCGAGATGCTGCGCGGCCTCGGTCGGCTTGCGGAAGAAGCTGCCCCATGCGAACACGACGGTTGCGAACAGCACGAGCCACGGCACCAGCTGCGAGAAGATCGACGACGGCGTTTTGAGCAGCAGCAGCCCGCCGAGCGCGCCGCCGATCACGCTGATCACGAACAGCGCGCGAAACGACAGCGTGCCTGCGCCGCGGACCATCTTGCGGCTTGCCCAGCCGGTCGTGACCTGGCCGGGAAACAGCGCGACCGTCGACGTGATGTTGGCCGCGAGCGGCGACATCCCCGATACGATCAGCGCCGGTAGCGTGACGAATGAACCGCCACCCGCGAGGGCATTCTGGAGACCGGCCCACAGGCCGGCGAGGATGATGAGGACGAGCATCGGTGCGCAGGAAGGGTAGCGTGGCAGGGCGCGCCGGCGGCGAGCGCGAGCGCGAAGGTGGCCCGATGGTAATGCAGGATCGCGTCCGCGCAAAGGCGGTGCGTGCGCTCCGTTTCAGACGCGCACGGGCGGCCGCCGTGCGGCGGCGCATCGGCCGGCTGCGTCAACCGGTCGTGTCAACCCGTCGCATCAACCAACCGCGTCACCCAACGGCGTCACCCAACGGCGTCAACCAACGGCGTCAACCAGCCGGCGCGGGCAGCGCCGACGCCCGGTCATTCGTTCGATTGCGCCGCGGCATCTTCCTGCGTATCGCCGTCGGCGTCCGGATAGACGATCGCACCGTCATCGCGGACCGTCGCGCCGGCCGTGATGCGCGCCGGCTCCACACGATTCAGGCCCATGATGTGCAGCACCGTCTCGCCGCGCGCGAGCAGGTAGTCGGACACGATACGCCGGTGACAGCGCCACCAGACGGCCTCCGAACACATGAGCGCGCAGCGCTGCTGCTCCCCGAGCGCGATCAGCCGCGCGAGGCCGGCGCGGAATTCCGGCGACAGCGCGTAGTCGGCGTACCGATGGAAGCTGCGGTTCGTCCAGAAGCCGTTGAGTGCGTCGGGCACGTCGCGCGACTTGCCGCGCAGCCCGCCGAGCTCGGCGATGTGCTCGTAGCCGATGTCGGCAGCGGCCAGCGCGTCGGGCAGCGTTGCCTCGTTGAACTGCGGGTTGGTGCGCGAGCGCGTCATCTTGCGGATATCGACGAGCAGCGTGATGTCGACGGCCCGCAGCATCGCGACGAGTTCGTCGAGCGTGCGGTTCGAATGGCCGATCGTGTAGAACGGGAGCGTCACGTGCGCTCCTTGCCGGCGACGCGTTCGAGCACGCGGCCGCGATGCGCGGCGATGTGGTCGGTGCGATCGCTTTTGATTTCGTATTGGGGATCGTCGGGCGACGCGCGATGACGATGGCCCTTGTAGTCGAAATCCTGCGTGTGCACCGCGATGATCGTGCCGGTCACGTAACCGGCTTCGGAATTCCAGCGGACATGGTCGCCCGGTTCGAACGGCGTCGTCATGCGTGAGCCTCCTCGTGGTGATGCTCTTGCGATACGGCCGCAAGCGGCGGGTGGAGCGAGCCACGCCAGTATGCACGTCGCCGCGCTTTCGCGCGTGCGAGGTGCATCGTGTGGGGCCTCGGTCAGGCTCGTCCATGCAATCTGCATGCCCCGTATCGACGTCTGAAGTGACATTTTTACTTCGCGAACGTTGACGACTTTGCTTTGGCCGACGGCTCGACGACGATCAGGCGAAGCAGATGAAAGTCGATCCCGATCCGATCGTCCGGCATTTGGCGCTGTCTCCGAACGACCGCCTCGAATCGGCGCGCGGTTCGGCAATGGACCGCCGACAGGACATCGTGCATCAGCAAAACTCTGGCAGTTTTTGCAGATGCGTTGTCATCTTCCACAAATTCATGCTGGCTGGATGTCGATAAAGTACGCATCACGCAGACGCTTCAAAGCACCGACGTGCCGGGTTCCCGTGCTTCGACCCGGTAGTGAACAAGCGTTGTGCGATGTCGATGGCCGCGATGCGTCATGAACCCATGATGCAGCGCTTCGAGCGCTGCTCAGCACCATCGACGGATTGCCGAGAGATCGACCGTAAGGTCGGGTCAGATTGGGGAGTTAATCATCATGAAACTTGTCATTTCGAAAGTCGCAAAGGCAATCGTGTCCGCGTGCGCCATTCAGAGGGCCGACGTCATGGTCTGCAATTCGGCGGGACAGCAGATCCCGTACGTCATGTTGTTCACCATGTATGGCTTCGTCTGAGCGCGGCGCCACGGCCTCACAAGGAAGGAGATTCTCATGCGCACGACAATTGCAGCGATACTCTGGTTCGTCACGTGCATCCCGTTTGCCGCGAGCGCCGGTGTAGTCGATGCGGGCTGCGCCGCGGCCGTGGTCACGAGCGGAAAGACGCGCGCCGAAGTGCGGGCCGAACTCGTTCAGGCAGAACGCGACGGCTGGATTTCGACTCACTCGCCCAGGCAGCGGACCTATCCGCCCGATATGGCGCAGGCTCGCCGGAATCGGGATGTCCGCGATGCAGGCGCGGTGGCGACGCCATCCTTGCAGGCGTCGAACCAGCAGCCTTGAACAATGACCCTGGCGTCCGCATGCTGGCGCTGCAATATCGCTGCATCGTCATGTAGGCTCCAGGGCGAGCCACGCTCAGAACTTATGTCGTATAGCGAGCCGATAAACCATCTGGTGGTTATTCGACGAATCTCCGGAGCCGCCGATGTTGGCGACGGCTGGCGCGCCCGTCGACGATGTGCCCGAAGCGCGCTGCCAGCCGCCGGAGAAGTACACGTCGGTACGCTTCGACAGCAGATAATCCAGCGTGAACGCCACCTGATTGTAGTGCTGGTTGCCGACGGCATTGCCTTGTGCCGTCGTGACGCTCCGCGCGTTCATGTAGTCGTACGCGACGCCGACGAAAAAGACCGGCGTGACACGGTAGTTCAACCCGATGTCGTAGTTGTTGAAGACGGCGGTACCGTTCATGAACCCCGCACCGAGATTGGCGTATTGAACGTTCGAATACGATGCGCTGATCGTCGCGTTTCCGATCGTGTAGGCCGCCGCGATGACGGCGTCCTGATAGGCCTGCGCGACCTGATAGGCCGAGTTCAGAGAGGAGGCCAGCAGATTGAAGCCGCTTGCATAGTTGGTGAACCATCCGTTGCCTGGCGTCGAGGTCGGGTGTTTGAAGTAATCGAACGCCGCGCCGATCTGAAGCGGACCGTGTGTGTAACCGACTCCAAGCGAATAGCCCGACATCGACGTGAAGTCGCCGGGTACGCCGCCAAGGCTATATTCGACGCCAAAGGAGAAGCCGCGGAAGTCCGGGCTCATGTAGCGCACGGAGTTGTTGAATCGCACGCTGTTGCTGGTGTTGTCGAAATCTCCCGGATGCGCGCTCGGCAGGTCGCCAACCGCCGCGGATCCGGCAAGAAACTCGGGGAAATACCACACCATGTCGTATTGACGGCCGGCGGTGAGAGAGCCGTAAGTGTCGCTGCTCAGTCCGACGAAAGCCTGCCGGCCGAACGCCGTGCCGCCCTGGGCAAACTGTCCGTTGTTCACGTTGATGCCGGACTCGAGCGTAAAAATCGCCTTGAGACCGCCACCCAGGTCTTCCTTGCCGGTCAGCCCCCAGCGGCTGCCGTCGATGCCGTCCAGCGAGTCCATGTAGACGGCTTTGCCGCCGCCTACGTTGGTCTGGTAATGAATGCCGTTGTCGATCTCGCCATAGAGTGTGACGCTGCTCTGGCTATGCGCGACGGAACTGGCCAGCCCCACGAGCGAGCCGACAATGATTTCGATTTTTTTGGTTTTCATGAGATCTCCGCAATCAAAAGGCCATACAAAAGAACGGTTCACTTGACGTTCATCGATTCAGCGAGCGGTACCGGTCAGGCCGAAAAGGATTTCTTCAGGCCGTTCTTCGTCAGGCCATAGCAAGCGCCCATCAGCGCCACGCAAGCCGCTGCAATGAGGATTGGCGCGGCTGCCACGCGAAACATCGCGTCGACGCTCCAGTTGTTCGCGTACAGGACGCCCGCGAGGTAAGTGCCGCCCGCGGCGCCGAGCCGACCGAATCCGTAGGCCCACGCGACGCCCGGGGCGCGCAATTCCGGGCTATAGAACAGCGTGCACAACGCGATCGCGCAGGTTTGTCCGCCGCTGATGCAAAAGCCGCAAAAGAAGATCGTCGTGAGTAAAGCGAGATGCGATGAGCCGATCGCGATGGAGATTGCGTACATCGACACGGCGCCGCCGACGTAGACCGCGGACAGAATTCTGTAAGGGCTCGTGCGATCCATGATGGGTCCCATCAGCAGACTGGCCACCATGCCGCCGATGATCACGGTGATGGTCGCCCAGACCACGAGCGCGGGTGGGAACGAGATGGACGCGAGAACGGTCGGCAGCCAGCTCTGCAGAAAATAGAACGCGGCCAGGTTGATGGCGAATACGGCCCACAGCAGGAATGTCCCCACGCGGAATTGTGCGGAGAACAACCCGAGCACACTTGCGTCTGCCGGCTTCTCTTCGTGAGTGACCAGTTCGCTGTCCGCTTGCAGCGTGAAATCGGGAAAGAGGCGCTTGGTTGCACGAAGCAATTCACCGGGCTGCGCGTTCGCCGACAGGTAGGCCACGGATTCCGGCAGCAGCGGGACGAGCAACACCGTCAAGCCGACTGCCGCGAGCCCGCCCAGCCACAGTGGGCCTTCCCAGCCGAACCGCGGGATCAACGCGCTGCTGCAGATGCCCGCGAAGATGAACCCCAGCGCATATCCCATGTAGACGAGAATGACGAAAGTCGCGCGGGTTCTCTTCGGGCTGAATTCCGAAACGAGGCCCACCGCGCAAGGCGTGGCCGCTCCGAGCCCGATGCCGGTGAGGAACCTCAAGGCGATCAGCTGCGGCACGCTGGTGGCAAAGACGGTCAGGACGGTGAACAGGCCGAAAGCAGCGGTTGCCACGAAAGCGATCTTCTTCGTGCTGAAGCGTCGGGTCGCGAACGGAATGCCGAAATTGCCGATCAGCAACCCGAAGAACACCGCTGAAAAAATCGCGCCGAATACCGCCTTGGGCAGTTGCCATTCTTTCGCGAGAACGGGCACGATGAAGCTGATGACCTGGGTGTCGAAGCCGTCGAAAAGCATCAGCAGCGCGCAGAAGGCGACGATGAAATACTGCCTCCTGCCGATTCTGCGACTGTCGATGATGTCGTAGACGTTGATTTTCCGTATTTCCACATCGTTCTCCTCGCGTTAAAAGAAAAGGTTTTACTTCGGGTATTGCATTTTCTTGCCGGGTTAAAGGTGGTGGCGCGAATGGGCGAGCATTCGGTGCCATTAAAATGGGATTGAAGAATCGACGATTAATGCGACGAATACTTGATAAATTTACGAAGCTGATTGTTGATGCAAATGCGGCGGCCCGGCGGATTCGATCGACGACCGTGCCGTCCCGTCCCGAACGGGGCGAGCGCCATGCACAATGGTGCGGCGCCATCGTCCGTTCGGTATTGGTGTGAAAAAACTGTCTCGCTTGATTTATTATTCCGTCGCTCCGTATTTCATTGCGTTTGAAGAAATCCGGGGCGCCGGGATCGTGAAGTCATCTTGATTGCACGGAGAAATATTGCCGCAGTCCAGGCAGTATTTATTATTCTTGTGTTGCCGCGGCGGTGCTCCGTTCGGCAGATTGTGCGGTGAGAGCGGTCGATCGAAGCGTAATTCGCGGTCGGTGGCCCGCTGAACTTCGCGGTGCCGTCCACGCCGATCTGCTCGACGCCATCGTGGGGTTCGCCCGGCTCGTCGAGCGTGCACGTGACGCGCCACAGCCCATGTACGAAGCACAATCGGGGCCGAACCGGACTGCATGGGCATCGACACCGTCGAACCGCTCACGCGCGAGCCCGGACGTCGGGCGTCCGGGAAGGGGCGGTCTCGCGCAATGAAGTCGTGGCGCCATTCCAGCGTGGCACGTGATGCGGCTGTGCCTGCTTATGCTTCGCATCGTTCGCCACAATTTCAACATGTCGCTAGAATGCCCGATATGAACCGTTACGTTAGCCTTCCTGATTTTGCGGATCCGGACGCGATCGATCGGCCGGCGGTAGCGATGTGCATGCACGTCGACGAGCATGCTGCCGAAATTCCGGTTCACAAGCATCAGAAGGGGCAGCTGGTGCTGGCGTTGCACGGCGCCGTGACCTGCCGGGTCGCGGGCGCGTTCTGGATCGTCCCGCCGCAATGCGGCGTCTGGATTCCCGGCGAGATGCCGCACAGTAACCATGCGACACCCAATGCCCGGCTTTGCTATCTGTTCGCCGAGCCCGGTGTCGTCGACTTGCCGACGGAGTGCTGCACGCTGTCCATTTCGCCGATGCTGCGCGAAATGATTCTGCATCTGGCCGGTGCGCCGCTCGACTACGAGCAGGGCGGCCATACCGACCGGCTTGCGCGCGTGCTGTTGCATGAGCTGACGTTGATGCCGGTCGAGCGCCTCTATCTGCCGGTTACGGATCATCCGCGCATCCGGCAGATGGCGGACGCATTGAACGCCAATCCCGGCGATCGCAGCACCGTCGCGCAATGGGCGAAGCGTCTCGCCATGAGCGAGCGTTCGCTGGCAAGACTCGTCGTCAGTGAAACGGGACTGACCTTCGGCCGCTGGCGGCAGCAGTTGCAACTGCTCGTTGCGGTGCGCGAGCTTGCCGGCGGCGCTTCCGTGCAACGCGTGTCGGACGAGCTCGGCTATGAGTCGGTAACCGCCTTCATCACCATGTTCAAGAAAGCGCTCGGGCATTCGCCAGGCCGCTATTTCGCCGCGCTGGCTCGCACGCAATCGGAGGCCGGGCTCGCGCCGGCGGCTGCGACCGAGATGGACGACCGAGCGGATGGCGCAGCGGACGTTGTGGGCGATGCATGAAGCCGCGCCTTCGCCCATTTTCCCGCCCGTGACGCCGGGTTCTCCATGCGAGACCGCGCGCATCGAATAGAAATGCTGTAGATCGCGCATTCCGCAGAAGACACTGCAGCCGATACCGCTTTGGCGGCCTTCAATACGACCACACATTCTGCGGCATCCCCCGTAATCTTTGCGCACTCGCCACTGAACTCGCATTGCTTTTACGGAGTTGCAAGATGACCGACTTATCGACGGGGACACCCTCGATCCTTTCCCTGGGCCAGACGAAAGTCGACGACGACCCACTCGAAACCGCCGAATGGCTCGATGCGCTCGATGGCGTGGTTCGGCATGCCGGTGCCGAACGGGCTCAGTACCTGTTCGATCGGCTCGCGGCCCACGCGTCGTCCAACGGTATCGCAACGGCGCGCCTCAATGTCACGCCCTACGTGAATACGATCGCCGTCGCTCAGCAGCCGCCGTATCCGGGAGACTTCGATATCGAAGAAAAGCTTGCCGCCGCGCTGCGCTGGAATGCGCTGGCCATGGTCGTGCGGGCCAATCGCGCCTACGGTGAACTCGGCGGGCATATTGCCAGCTATGCGTCGGCGGCCGACCTGTTCGAAGTGGGCTTCAATCATTTCTTTCGCGGCGCGAACGATGCCAACGGTGGCGATCTCGTCTATTTTCAACCCCATTCCGCGCCGGGCGTTTACGCGCGGGCTTACCTCGAAGGTTTTCTCGACGAAGCGCATCTCGAGCATTACCGACAGGAAATCACCGGTGCGGGCCTGTGTTCCTACCCGCATCCGTGGCTGATGCCGGACTTCTGGCAGTTCCCGACCGGCTCGATGGGCATTGGGCCGATCAACTCGATCTACCAGGCGCGCTTCATGCGCTATCTGCAGAACCGCGGACTGCAACGCACGGAAGGCCGCAAGGTGTGGGGCTATTTCGGCGATGGCGAAATGGACGAACCCGAGGCGATCGGCGCGCTGTCGCTGGCCGCGCGCGAGCGGCTCGACAATCTCGTGTTCGTGATCAACTGCAATTTGCAGCGGCTCGACGGACCGGTGCGCAGCAATGGCCGCATCATCGACGAACTCGAGGCGCAGTTTACGGGGGCGGGCTGGAACGTCATCAAGGTGTTGTGGGGTTCGGACTGGGATCCCCTGTTCGCACGCGATCGCAGTGGGGCGCTGTTGCGCGCGTTCGCGCACACCGTGGACGGCCAGTTCCAGACTTTTTCCGCCAACGACGGTGCCTACAATCGTGACCGCTTTTTCGGTCAGAACGCCGAACTGGCCGCACTCGCCGCGCATCTGAGCAACGACGATATCGACCGCCTGCGGCGCGGCGGCCACGATGTGCGCAAATTGCACGCTGCCTACGACAAGGCGTCGAAACACAGCGGGCAACCTACGGTGATTCTCGCGAAGACGATGAAGGGCTTCGGCATGGGCTCGATCGGCCAGGGGCGCATGACCACACATCAGCAGAAGAAGCTCGACATCGAACAGTTGAAGGCGTTTCGCGACCGCTTTCGCCTGCCGCTCTCCGACGACGATGTCGAACAACTCAAGTTCTACAAGCCGGACGAAAGCAGTGCCGTCATGCAGTATCTGCACGCGCGCCGTGCGGCGCTGGGCGGCTACCTTCCGCGCAGGCGCACAGCGGCGTCGCACGCGCCGGCCGTGCCCGCGATGTCGTCGTGGGGACGATTCGCGCTCGATACCAACGACAAGGAAATGTCGACCACGATGGCGTTCGTGCGCATGCTCGGCAACCTGTTGAAGGACGCCGAGCTGGGGCCGCGTGTGGTGCCCGTCGTCGCCGACGAGGCGCGCACCTTCGGCATGGCGAATCTGTTCCGGCAAATCGGCATCTATTCTCCGCTCGGTCAACTGTACGAGCCGGAAGACATGGGTTCGATGCTTTATTACCGTGAGGATACCGGCGGCCAGATTCTGGAAGAGGGCATCTCCGAGGCGGGCGCGGTGTCGTCGTGGATTGCCGCGGCGACGTCATACAGCGTGCACGATCTGACGATGCTGCCGTTCTATATCTACTACTCGATGTTCGGTTTCCAGCGCATCGGCGACCTGATCTGGGCGGCTGCCGATCAGCGCGCGCGCGGTTTCCTGATCGGCGCGACGGCCGGCAAGACGACGCTCGGCGGTGAAGGTCTGCAGCATCAAGACGGCACGAGCCACCTCGCGGCCTCGACGATACCGAACTGCCGCGCGTACGATCCGGCCTTCGCGTACGAAGTGGCGATGATCGTCGACGAGGGCATGCAGGAGATGATCGCGCGTCAGCGCGACGTCTTTTACTACATGACGGTCACCAACGAAAACTACGCACAACGTTCGTTGACTGAAGCGGATCTCGATCGCGTCCGTAGCGGCGTGCTCAAGGGGATGTACGTGCTGGAGCCCGCACAGATCGAGATCGCGCAGGTGCAGTTGCTCGGCTCGGGCGCGATTCTCGGTGAGGTCCAGGCCGCGGCACGGATGTTGAAAGACGACTGGAATATCGACGCGGCCGTCTGGAGCGTGACGAGCTTTACCGAATTGCATCGCGACGGCGTGTCCGCGGAGCGTGCGCAGCGGCTACTGGATCACGGCGAGCCTGCGGTGGCCTACGTGACGGCCGCCCTGGGCGCCGCACGTGGACCGGTGATCGCCGCGACCGACTATGTGCGCGCCGTGCCCGAGCTGATCCGCGCGTATGTACCGTCCCGCTACGTCGTGCTCGGCACCGACGGCTTCGGGCGCAGCGATACACGTGCGGCGTTGCGTGCGTTCTTCGAAGTGGACCGTGCGTCGATCGTTATCGCCGCGCTGAAAGCACTCGTCGACGAGGGCCGGCAGGACCCTGACGTCGTGCGTCAGGCGATCGACCGATACGGGCGAAGCGGAACCGGGCTGACCGAACCCTGGCTGGTCTAGCCCGTTGACCGGTGAGCGTCGTGCGAGCGGCGCGCGAAGTGGCTGCTCGAAGGCCTTGCGCGTCCATCGGTCCATCGCGGGAAATCCGATCGAATCAAGTGCGTCCGACCTGATGAAGAGGGGGCGTTGACTGTTGAAATGCTTGCTGTTGGAGACGAATGTGCGGGTGACACGAATAGAAGTGCCGGATATCGGCGATTACAAGAACATCCCCGTGACCGAAGTTCTGGTGGGAGTCGGACAACGCGTCGAACGGGAGCAGTCGCTCGTCGTGCTCGAGTCGGACAAGGCGACGATGGATGTGCCCAGTCCCACCGCTGGCGTGATCAAGGAGATGAAGGTCGCCGTCGGCGAGACGGTGTCGCAAGGCACGTTGATCGCGCTGCTCGACAGCGACGGCGAGCGGCAGGACGACGCGGCGCCTGTGCCTGCGGCCGCCTCGGCTGCGCGCGATCTCGCGTGTCCGTCGGCGAATGTCGCGACAGGGCTGGTGCCGGCGCTTGCGCCGGCGCCCGAACTGAACTCCGCATCCGCGCCATTGCATCGCGCGCCGGCGCGCGAAGGCGAGCCGTCTCGCGCCAGCCACGCATCGCCGTCGGTGCGCAAGTTCGCGCGCGAGCTCGGCGTCGACGTCGCGCGCGTGTCGGGCAGCGGCCCGAAGGGCCGCATCACCAAGGACGACATCACGGGCTTCGTGAAGGGCGTGATGTCGGGCCAGCGCGCGGCGCCGGGCGCGGCAGCCGCGCCGGCAGGCGGCGGCGAGCTGAACCTGCTGCCGTGGCCGAAGGTCGACTTCGCGAAGTTCGGCCCGTTCGAGCCGAAGCCGCTGTCGCGCATCAAGAAGATCTCGGGCGCGAACCTGCATCGCAACTGGGTGATGATCCCGCACGTCACGAACAACGACGAAGCGGACATCACCGAGCTCGAAGCGCTGCGCGTGCAGCTGAACAAGGAGCACGAAAAGGCGGGCGTGAAGTTCACGATGCTCGCGTTCGTGATCAAGGCGGTGGTGGCCGCGCTGAAGAAATTCCCGACCTTCAACGCGAGCCTCGACGGCGACAACCTGGTGTTCAAGCAGTACTACCACATCGGGTTCGCGGCCGACACGCCGAACGGTCTGGTCGTGCCGGTGATCCGCGATGCGGACAAGAAGGGCCTCGTCGACATCGCGAAGGAAATGGCCGAGCTGTCGAAGGCCGCGCGCGACGGCAAGCTCAAGCCCGATCAGATGCAGGGTGGCTGCTTCTCGATCTCGTCGCTCGGCGGGATCGGCGGCACGCACTTCACGCCGATCATCAACGCGCCGGAAGTGGCGATCCTCGGGTTGTCGCGCGGGCAGATGAAGCCGGTGTGGGACGGCAAGCAGTTCGTGCCGCGGTTGACGATGCCGCTTTCCCTGGCGTTCGATCATCGCGTGATCGATGGCGCCGAAGCCGCGCGGTTCAATGCTTATCTTGGCGCGTTGCTCGCGGATTTCCGTCGCATCATTCTTTGATGAGAAGAGGGGCTCGCGGGGGCGTGCGTTTTTGTCGGTGCGCCCCGTACTGTCGTTGAACCTGTTTTGCATACGGTCTGCTAGCGTCGCCCCTGCGCGGGGCGGCGGTTACTTTTCTTTGTCTTCCAAAGAAAAGTAACCAAAAGAAAGGCGCGTCCTTGGGCGGACAGCAAAGGTGGTTCTGCCCAGGTTCGCGTTCTCTTGTCAGGCCGTGGCCGGTTCATCGTGCGAGTTTCCATTCCCTCTCTCCGTAGCCAACAAGAAGGGGACGTACATGAGTCTCATCGAAGTCAAAGTTCCAGATATCGGCGATTTCAACGGCATCGATGTCATCGAAGTCAACATCAAACCCGGCGATGTGATCGAAAAAGAGCAAACGCTCCTCACGCTCGAATCCGATAAGGCATCCATGGAAGTGCCCAGCCACATCGCAGGCACCATCAAGGAAATCAAAGTCAAAGCCGGCGACAAAGTCTCCCAAGGCACCGTGATCGCACTCGTCGAAGCGTCCGCAAACGCCACCGCACCGGCGAAAGCACCAGAGCCCGCCAAGCCCGTCGCGGCCGCGGCACCGGCAGCGGCTCCGGCACAGGCCGCAGCCGCTGCCGCTCCGGCGCCGCAAGCCGGCAGCTACGGCGGCTCAGCCGACATCGAGTGCGACATGCTCGTGCTCGGCGCCGGCCCCGGCGGCTACTCGGCCGCGTTCCGCGCCGCCGACCTCGGCATGAAGACGGTGCTCGTCGAACGCTATTCGACACTCGGCGGCGTATGCCTGAACGTCGGCTGCATCCCGTCGAAAGCGCTGCTGCACACGGCGCTGGTCGTCGAGGAAGCCGCAGCGCTCGCGTCGCACGGCATCACGTTCGGCAAGCCCCAAGTCGACCTCGACAAGCTGCGCGACTTCAAGGGCGGCGTCGTCAAGAAGCTGACCAGCGGCCTCGCCGGCATGGCGAGGGCGCGTAAGGTCGAAGTCGTGACCGGCATCGGCGCATTCGTCGACCCGTTCCACATGGAAGTGCAGGGCGACAACGACAAGAAGATCGTCAAGTTCAAGCAGGCCATCATCGCCGCCGGCTCTCAAGCAGTGAAGCTGCCGTTCATGCCGGAAGACCCGCGCGTCGTCGATTCGACCGGTGCACTCGAGCTGCGCCAGCTGCCCAAGCGGATGCTCGTGATCGGCGGCGGCATCATCGGCCTCGAAATGGCGACGGTGTACTCGACGCTCGGCGCCGAGATCGACGTCGTCGAAATGATGGACGGCCTGATGATGGGCGC
>NZ_LDVA01000388.1:0-45651 GCF_050768715.1 Burkholderia sp. ZZQ-2
ACCATCGAACCGAACGCGGTCGCATGGCGGTTCGCGCCGGTCTTCAGGAACTGCGCGACCTCGGCCTCGTTCCAGCGGCCGAGCCCCGTGTTGGGCTCGCCGGTCAGGTTCGATGCGAACCAGTTGTCGATCGGCGCACCCGACAGGAACGCCGCGCCGCCTTCGTCGAGCGCCTTCTCCTGGAAGCCGACGCCGCGCGGCGTGTGGCACGACCCGCAGTGCCCGAGCCCCTGCACGAGGTACGCGCCGCGGTTCCACATCGCGTCCTTGGCCGGCTTGTCGGCGTAAGGCGTCGTGTCGAGGAACACCATGTTCCACAACGCGAGCGGCCAGCGCATGTTGAGCGGCCACGGGATGTCGGACGGCCGGTTCGCCTGCTTCACCGGTTCGACGCCGTGCATGAAGTACGCGTACAGCGCCTTGACGTCCTCGTCCTTCAGCTTCGCGTACGACGGATACGGCATCGCCGGATACAGGTTGTGACCGTCCTTCGCGACGCCCTTGCGCAGCGCGCCGGCGAACTCGGCTTCCGTATAGCCGCCGATGCCCGTTTCCGGATCGGGCGTGATGTTGGTCGTGTAGATCGCGCCCATCGGCGTGACCATCTTCAGGCCGCCGGCGAACGGCGTGCCGCGCGGCGCGGTGTGGCACGCGACGCAGTCGCCCGCTTTCGCGAGGTATGCGCCGCGAGCGACGAGCGCGCTGTCGGCCGGTGCCGTCTGCGCGGCCTGCGCGGCCGGGCCGGCCAGCATGGCGGACAGCGCGAGCAGCGATGCACGGAACGTATTCAGGGCGAGGTTTCGCATGATCGTCGCCTCCCCTCAAGCCGTCTTCAGCTGATCGCCGACCGGCAGCTTGCGCAGCCGCTTGCCGGTCGCCGCGAAGATCGCGTTCGACAATGCCGCGGCCGTCGCGGCCGTGCCCGGTTCGCCGATCCCGCCCGGCGCTTCGCCGCTTTTCACCAGATGCACCTCGATCGGCGGTGTCTCGTTGATCCGCAGCATCCGGTAATCGGTGAAATTGCTCTGCACGACACGGCCGTCCTCGATCGTGATCTCGCCGTACAGCGCGCCCGTGATCCCGAAGATGATGCCGCCCTGCACTTGCGCCTCGATCGTGTTCGGGTTGACGGACATGCCGCAATCGACCGCGCACACGACGCGCTTGACCTGCACCTCGCCGTTATCCACCGCGACGTCGACTACCATTGAGAAGAAAGTGCCGAATGCATACATCACAGACACGCCGCGCCCCTGCCCCTTCGGCAGCGACGGGCCCCAGCCGGCCGCCTTCGTCGCGACGTCGAGCACATTCAGCGCGCGCGGCGCCTTGCCGAGCAATGCACGGCGGTATTGCACGGGGTCGGTCTTGGTCTGCGCGGCCAGTTCGTCGATGAAGCTCTCGACGACGAACGTGCCCCGGGTCGGCCCGACGCCACGCCAGAACGCGGTCGGCACGTGGCGCGGCTCCTGGCGCACGTAGTCGACGAGCTGGTTCGGCAGGTCGTACGGCAGATCAGCCGAGACTTCGACCGCGTCAGGATCGATACCATTTCGGAACGCGGGCGGCGCGAAGCGCGCCATGAGCGACGAGCCGACGATCCGGTGCTGCCACGCGATCGGCTTGCCGTTCGCGTCGAGGCCGGCCGAAATCTTGTCGTAGTAGTACGGCCGATACATGTCGTGCTGGATGTCTTCCTCGCGCGTCCAGATCACCTTCACCGGCGCGTTGACCTGTTTTCCGACCTTCACGGCCTGGTCGATCATGTCCGTTTCGAGCCGCCGGCCGAAGCCGCCGCCGAGCAAGTGGTTGTGCACGACGATCTTGTCGGGCGACAGGCCCGTGAGTTGCTGCACGGTGTCAACCGCGCGCGTCGGCACCTGGGTGCCGACCCAGATCTCGCAGCCGTCGCCGCGCACGTGCACCGTGCAGTTCACCGGCTCCATCGTCGCGTGCGCGAGGAACGGCTGTTCGTAGACAGCGTCGACGCGCGTCTTCGCGTTTGCGAACGCGTGGCCGACATCGCCTTCCTTGCGCGCGACCGCGCCCTTGCCGCTCACCGCCGCCTGCGCGAGGTCGGCAACGATGTCCTTCGTGGACACCTTCGCGCCCGCGCCCTCGTTCCACTTCACGACGAGCGCCGATGCACCGCGCTTCGCGGCCCACGTGTGATCGCCGACCACCGCCACCGCGTTGTCGACGCGCACGACCTGGCGCACGCCGGGGATCTTCCTCGCGGCCGTGTCGTCGACGCTCGCGACCGTGCCGCCGAACACCGGGCTGTTCACGATCACCGCGTACAGCATGCCGGGCAGGCGCACGTCGAGCCCGAACTGCGCGGTGCCGTCGACCTTCTCCGGCGAATCGAGGCGCTTCGCGGGCGTACCGATCAGCTTGAAATCCGCCGGCTTCTTCAGCACGACGTCCTTCGGCACCGGCAGCTTCGCCGCGGCGTCGGCCAGCTGGCCGTACGATGCGCGCCGGCCGCTCGGCGGATGCTGCACTTCGCCGTTCACCGCACGGCAGGATGCCGGATCGACGCTCCATTGCTTCGCGGCCGCCGAGACCAGCAGCGTGCGCGCGGTCGCGCCCGCGCGGCGCATCGGTTCCCACGCGTAGCGCACCGACGTCGAGCCGCCGGTGAGCTGGCCGCCGAGCAGCGGATCCGTGAACAGTTTCTCGTTCGGCGGCGCATGATCGAGCGTCACGCTCGACAGCGGTACCTCGAGCTCCTCGGCGATCAGCATCGGCAGCGCCGTATAGACACCCTGCCCCATCTCGACCTTCGGCATCACCAGCGTGATCTTGCCGGCGCGGTCGATCTGCACGAACGCGCTCGGCGCGAACACGCCGGGCTGCGCCGGTTCGGCCGCGTCACCGCCGATCACCGAGCGCCGCGCATCGTCGCCTGCCGCCGGCAGGCTGAAACCGAGCAGCAGGCCACCCCCCGCCGCCGCGCCCAGCGACATGCCGAGCTTGAGGAACGAACGGCGCGATACGCCCGCGCCGGCGGCTTGTCCAGCGACCTTGCCTGCTTCGATCAGTCCTCGAGACATGTCACGCCTCCTTCGCGGCTTGCTTCACGGCCGCGCGAATCCGGTTGTACGTGCCGCAGCGGCAGATGTTGCCGGCCATCGCCGCGTCGATGTCGGCGTCGCTCGGGTTCGGGTTCGATGCGATCAGCGCGGTGGCGGCCATCACCTGCCCCGACTGGCAATAGCCGCACTGGACGACGTCGAGCTCGCGCCACGCCTGCTGGACCTTGTGGCCGGCCGGCGTCGCGCCGACGGCTTCGATCGTCGTGATCTTGCGGCCCGCGACGGCCGCGACCGGCAGCACGCACGAGCGCGCGGCGACGCCGTCGAGATGCACGGTGCACGCGCCGCATTGCGCGATCCCGCAGCCGAATTTCGTGCCGGTGAGGCCGACGACGTCGCGCAGCACCCAGAGCAAGGGCATATCGTCGGGGGCGTCGACCGTGCGGGTTTCGCCGTTGATGTTGAGGTTTACCATTCAGCCTCCAGGGCCGGTAATTGGGGAAGCGCCGCCGGCGCGCGCCTCTGTTGCTGCCACTGAGCGAGCCATCACTGCACGGCACGCTCCGAATAAGCCTGGTGTCCGCACTATATGTGCGTCAATACCACGACGCGCGACGCCACCGGCGAATATTTCGCGTATCACATACCCGGCGCGGACAGCCGCTGAAGCAGCAATGCCGGATCGCATCGATTCAGTCCGACATTGCCTGGCAAGCGCGTCCGCAGCGGTCAAGCAACCTCCGCGAGGGTGCGGACAATCTCATTGACGCTGCTCGCGCCGTCGACCATAACCACCCGCGATTGGCGCGAATATCATGCCGAAAATCCGCCACCGCCCATAGTCTCTACAACGACATTTACGGCTAGGATTTCGGACAAGCGGACGGGGCGCCTCCAACTTGGCCGACTCCGCTCGCTCCGCTTCTGGCCCGGTAACCTTGTCACACCGGGACTACATACCCACGTATAGTGGGACTCCCGCCTCGGACGTCGTACACTTTGCTCTCGAGTCAAGCAATGTTCCTCCCAGCGCGATCGACATCCGTATTTCGCACACTGTCCAGAATTCTCTTTCTACTTCAGCCATGCACGTGCGTTCAAATGATGATGGTAAGCAAGGCGATACCAACCCACTGTCCAGCCCGGTTGCGATTGGTGACACCGATTACCAACGGGAGCGATACCCATTACTCACCGAAGCGGAAATACACCGAATCACGCGATTCGGTGAAATCCGCGAGTGGAACGACGGCGATCAGATCTTCCGTGTGGGCGAGCCGGGCTTCGGTATGTTCGTCATCCTTTCGGGCTCGATTCGCGTCACTCGCCGGGATGCACTGAACCGACAGATTATTGTCAAAGAGCTGGGGGATCATCATTTCGTCGCCGAGGTTGGCCAGATATCAGGAGCGAGATGCCTAGTTGACGGCGATGCCGCAGGCAACGTCCGCGCACTTCAAGTTACACCGGCCAGGCTGCGGGCACTGATGATCGCAGAAGCAGAACTCGGCGAGCGCATCATGAGAGCCTTGATCCTGCGGCGAGCTGGACTCGTCGAAGGCGGCAGCGGCATCATCGTCGTCACGGAATCAAATTCGCCGATTCTCAATGCACTTCAGAACTTTCTCACACGGAACAGCATTCCCTACACCGTCGTCGATAGTTCGGATCTGGAGATTGCGCGCTACGTCAATCAATACCCCACCGATTCCGCAGACTATCCGCTCGTTATCTGCCCGGACGGAAAGGTTCTCTGCGCGCCAACCGAAACCGAACTGGCGACAGCGCTCGACCTCATTCCCGATTTTGATGAAGCCGAAGTGTTCGATGTCGCGATCGTCGGCTCGGGCCCTGCCGGCCTGGCCACTGCGGTGTATGCAGCATCGGAAGGCCTAGCTGCCGTCATTTTGGATAACCACGCACCAGGAGGACAGGCAGGCGCGAGCGCGCGCATCGAGAATTTCTTCGGTTTCCCGGCTGGTATATCAGGGTATGCACTGACCGCACGCGCATATATCCAGGCTCAGAAATTCGGTGCGCGCGTCGCGATCCCGGTGGATGTCGAAGCCCTGGAATGTGACACGTCTCCATTTCGCCTCCGGCTCGGTAATAACGGCACGGTGCGGGCCCATTCGGTCGTCATAGCTACAGGCGCGGCTTACCGCAAGCCTGCGATCGAAGGGATCGAACGTTTTCAGGGGCGAGGCGTGTATTACTGGGCCTCTCCGGTAGAAGCCAAACTATGCGCGGGGAAAAATGTCGTGCTTGTCGGCGCCGGAAACTCGGCCGGACAGGCCGCCGTCTATCTGGCATCGCATGCGAAACATGTCAGCATGCTTGTTCGGGGACCGAATCTATCCGACAGCATGTCGCGCTATCTCATCGATCGCATCGAATCGATGGACAACATCGACATTCACTTCAATACGCAGATTGCGTCGTTTCGCGGTGAGGATGAGCTGGAGGAAATCGAGATTGCCGGCTCCGACGGAAAGCGCACATCGAAGAAAGCGGAGCACGTCTTCCTGTTTATCGGGGCGATACCTAACACCTCGTGGCTTGACGGATGTGGGGTCACCGTCGACACATCCGGCTTTGTGCTAACGGGATCCGACGTTTCCGCACAGGCTGGAGAGCATGAAACCAGTGTCCGTGGCGTATTTTGTGCCGGAGACGTGCGGCATGATTCCACCAAGCGCGTGGCGGCCGCTGTCGGCGACGGAGCAGCGGTCGTCTCGCAGCTTCACAAGTTTCTTGCCAGCTTGACCGCATAAAACAGCGCCGATGACGGGTGCGGCAACGGTCATGCCACCATCACCTGAGACGGCGCCCCATGCAATCGGTCCGGCACTGCCTAGACACACGAATTGTCGGGCGTCATCATCATGCTCGAGCACCTTTCGCGCCCGTATTCCGGATAGATGACGGCAATGCAAGCAGTCGTCGTGGCCCGTTAACACATGACATTGACTATTGCAGATACGTTGACTTCGCAACGGGCTCAGCCGCCGATAAGGCACAACACATCGACTTCCGTCTTTCACGCTTTCCATGAAAGCAGAAGCGCAGTACCGTCCGACAAGAACACGTCACCCGGTCAGATTTCAAGCATCGCATGGAGAGCGGTCAGATCCAGTTCAACGTGCACGTCGGATTTCGCACGTCCGAAAACGAGGTGCTGTGCCCCTTCAGACTCCGCTGCAAACTGCGTGTTGCCGCGCGAAGCGTCCGTGCCCCAACACGACGGCAATGCGCGCGATTTTCCAATCTCCATCATTGATGGAGCAATCACATTCGCATTCCTCCAACGCAGCTGAATCTCGAGCCAGTCGATGAAAGCACGAATCGACCTCGGAATGTAGCGCTGGTCCACATAAAGGGCAAAGATCTGCAGCGATGTCGGACGATTTTCGGCTAAGAGGCTCACCAAACGTCCATTGGCTATTTCGTTCACTACCATTCGGCCGCACACCTGTGCGATTCCGATACCTTCAACAGCGTACTGAACTGCCGAACGCGCATCACTAACAGAGATCCGCTCGGGAAATTTCAAGCTCACCTCGCCTCCGTCCACGCAATATCTGAAGTCACGCACGGGGCCGAAACGGCGGGGGGAATAATGAATGATGTCGTGGCGATCCAAATCGCCAAGCTCATGCGGAACGCCGCGTCGGGACAGATAGGCCGGGCTCGCGACCGTCACTGCGTTGAAGTCGCCAATGCGTCGCCCGCGGAGCGACGAATCCGGCAGCGGCCCTACCGCGATCGCACAATCGATTCCGTGCTCGACCAGGCCGCCTGGATCGCCACCGATTTCTAGGCGAAGTTCCACTTCCGGAAATGTCAGGCGAAATTCCGGGATCAGCGGCAACACCGTATGAGCGATCTCCTGATCGATGTCCACCGACAAGCGGCCACGCGCCACATCCCGCGCGCCGGCGAGATGAGCCTTCACTTCTTCGATCTCGCCCAGCACCCGCTCGCAGTGCTCAAAATACTGCGCGCCCTCGGTAGTCAAGCGCACGCATCGCGTGGAGCGCTGCAACAAGGTCACGCCGAGATGATTCTCGAGATTGCGTACCAGGCGACTGGCCGTTCCGGCGCTGATGCCAAGCAGTTTTGCCGCTGCCGTGAAGCTTCCCACACGCACGATGTACGTGAAAATCGACATCGCCTGCAGTGTGATTTCCATGGTTTTCTCCGAACGAATTCTGAGGAATGGCAGTATCAAGCCCGTCAAAATCCAATCATCTCCTCACAATGCAATCGGTTTGGAATTTACGTCTGCTGATTCAATGACCGATGACCCATCTTGCTCACCCATCGGCATTTCGGGTCATCGGCAGATCCCGGGCCGAACTCGGTCATAGCCAGCATCCGGCCCAAGTTCTGCCTTACTTGCGTGTCGTGTTCTCGAAGAAAGCGAGCAGATCCGCATTGACCTGATCGGCGTGCGTGATCGCGATCCCGTGCGATCCGCCCGGATACACCTTCAGCGTCACATTCGGCGCAATCGCGGCCGTCCGGCGCGCCGACGCGTCGATCGGAACGATCTGGTCGTCGTCTCCGTGCAACACCAGTACCGGCACGTTGATCTTTCGAAGATCCTCGGTGTAATCCACTTCCGAGAACTCCCGGATACAGTCGAACTGGCCCTTGATCGAGCCCATCATGCCCTGCGACCAGAACGAATCTATCGTCCCCTGCGAAACCGTCGCACCCTCACGATTGAAGTTGTGGAACGGCACCGCCAGATCCCTGTAAAACTGCGAGCGGTTCTTCAAAACACCTTCGCGAATACCGTCGAACACTTCCATCGGCAAGCCGCCCGGGTTCGCTTCCGTCTTCAGCATGATCGGCGGTACCGCACCGATCAGCACCACTTTCGCCACACGTGCCGTGCCGTGACGGCCGATGTAGTGCGCCACCTCGCCGCCACCCGTGGAATGGCCCACCAGCATCGCACCGCGCACGTCAAGGTGATCGAGCAGCGCAGCCAAATCGTCCGCATAGGTATCCATATCATTGCCGTCCCACGGCTGCGCCGAGCGACCATGCCCTCGACGGTCGTGCGCAATGACCCGGTAGCCGCGACGGCCGAAGAACAGCATTTGCGCATCCCATGCATCCGAAGTCAGCGGCCAGCCGTGCGAGAAAACAACGGGCGTGCCATGGCCCCAGTCCTTGTAGAAAATTTCGGTATCGTCACCCGACTTAAAGTAACTCATTGCGCAACTCCAAACTTGTCTTGAATTGAATACATGTTCGGCGTATCGGCGGACGGCGCGTAACGGCATCGGACCATGACACGCCATCCGACCGTACTTCCGTTAATTGTGCTTGATATCGAAACGATCGGCGTTCATCACCTTCGTCCACGCGGCAACGAAGTCACGCACGAACTTCTGCTGCGAATCCTCGCTGCCGTACACTTCCGACAGCGCGCGCAGTTGCGAATGCGAACCGAACACTAGGTCGACACGCGAGGCCAGCCACTTGAGCTCGCCCGTCGCACGATCCCGACCTTCATAGGCTTCGTTGGCCTCCGAGGTCGGCTTCCACTCCGTGCCCATGTCGAGCAGATTGCGGAAAAAGTCGTTGGTCAGCACTTCGCGACGGTCCGTGAACACGCCGTGCTTCGAATCGCCCACGTTCGTGCCGAGCACGCGCAGGCCACCGATCAGCACCGTCATCTCCGGCGCCGATAGCGAAAGCAGTTGCGCCTTGTCGATCAGCAACTTCTCTGCCGGGATCGTATAAGCACCTTTCAGGTAGTTGCGGAAGCCGTCAGCGATCGGCTCGAGAACCGCCATCGAATCGACATCCGTCTGCTCGGCGCTTGCGTCGCCGCGCCCCGGCGTGAACGGCACCGTGATCTCGACCCCGGCTGCTGCTGCGGCCTGCTCGACACCCGCATTCCCCGCGATCACGATCAGGTCGGCCAGCGAAACCTGCTTGCCGCCCGTGGCCGCACGGTTGAATTCCACCTGCAGCGCGCCCAGCACCTCCAGCACCGTGGCCAGTTGCGCCGGCTGGTTCACTTCCCAGTCCTTCTGTGGCGCGAGACGCACACGCGCGCCGTTCGCTCCGCCGCGCTTGTCCGAACCGCGGAACGTCGAAGCCGACGCCCACGCAGTGGAGACCAGTTCTGAGACCGACAGACCCGATGCGAGCACCTTGGCTTTCAGCGCGCTCACATCCTGTTCGTCTACCTGGGGATGATCCGGCATCGGAATCGGATCCTGCCACAGCAATTCCTCGCTGGGCACTTCCGGACCCAGATAACGCACGCGCGGCCCCATGTCACGGTGCGTCAGCTTGAACCACGCGCGCGCGAATGCCTCGGCGAACTCGTTCGGATTCTCGAAGAAGCGGCGCGAGATCTTCTCGTAAGTCGGGTCGGCACGCAGCGCAATATCCGAGGTCAGCATCGTCGGTACACGGCGTTTGCCCGGTTCAAACGGATCCGGCACACTGTCCGCACCGGCGCCGCCCTTCGGCTGCCACTGATGCGCGCCAGCCGGACTCTTCGTTAGCTCCCAGTCGTAGCCGAATAGATTCCAGAAGAAATTGTTGCTCCACTGCGTCGGCGTCGACGTCCAGATCACCTCGAGGCCGCTGCCGATCGCATCGCCCGCCTTGCCTGACCCGAACGAACTCTTCCAGCCCAGCCCCATCTGTTCGAGCGGTGCCGCTTCGGGCTCAGGCCCGACGTGCGACGCATCACCCGCACCGTGGGTCTTGCCGAACGTGTGGCCGCCCGCGATCAGGGCGACGGTTTCCTCATCGTTCATCGCCATGCGTGCGAAGGTCTCACGGATGTCGCGCGCCGACGCCAACGGGTCGGGGTTGCCGTTCGGGCCTTCCGGGTTCACATAGATCAGCCCCATCTGCACTGCCGCCAGCGGCGTCTCGAGCTGACGATCGCCGCTGTAGCGCTTGTCGTCCAGCCAGGTCGATTCCATGCCCCAGTAAACGTCCTCGTCCGGCTCCCACGAGTCTTCCCGGCCGCCCGCGAAGCCGAACGTCTTGAAGCCCATCGATTCCAGCGCCACGTTGCCAGTCAGTACGATCAGGTCCGCCCACGAAATCTTGCGTCCGTATTTCTGCTTGACCGGCCAGATCAATCGCCGGGCCTTGTCCAGCCCGACGTTGTCTGGCCAACTATTCAGTGGTGCGAATCGCTGTTGACCTCGCCCTGCACCACCGCGGCCATCCCCCGTCCGGTATGTGCCGGCACTATGCCACGCCATGCGCACGAAAAACGGCCCGTAGTGACCGAAGTCCGCCGGCCACCAGTCCTGCGATGCCGTCATCAGCGCGCGCAGGTCGGCCTTGACCGCCGCCAGATCCAGACTATTGAATGCTTCAGCATAATCAAAGCCCGGATCCATCGGATCCGCCTCGCTCGAATGCTGGTGCAAAATCTTGAGGTTCAACTGGTTCGGCCACCAGTCGCGGTTCGTCGTCCCGTTACGCTTTCCATGGTTAAACGGGCACTTTCCCTCATTCGACATCTGGATTCTCCTCGTGTTGCAAATACGCAATCTTCAGTAAATCAACGTATATCCGAGCGTTCACTGATCCCGGAACTCTTCACTGCAAATCCGCAAAGTCAAAAAAATGGCGGAACACCTTCCGTAACGATCTTCCAGACGGCTTTGTTGCTCGAGACCATCTTGAGCGCACGCCCGGCGTTCTCGGTGACCTCACTTGCATTCTTACTCATGGTCGTCCCGAACCTGCTCGCATCGATCAGATGCGGAACATCGATCGCGCGAATTTAAACTCCCAATTCGGCGAGAGCAAATAGGCTTCAGTAGCATGACGTCCAGTCGAGCCGGCTGGCCTATCGACACGAGTTGCCTTCCTGGCTTCAATCGCCCGTGGCACGTCGACGCACAAACGTTTCCGTACGGGACAACACGCCCCGTCGGACGAGCTATATCGCTCCCTACCGATTCAAAGGAGTTCGATGTTCTCCAGATCAATTGATACGACCAGTGGTTCGGAAATCGAAGTACCGTCAGGCATGCGCGGATAAATCCGACGACGCATCGGAACTCGGATGCCGGAGACGGTCACATAGTCGCTCACGTAGTGCGCGCCAGGCGTGTTTCCGGCAATCTCTACGTCATAATCCAAACGGCGAATCAAGTTGTCGGGCCCGACATACATTGCCTGCACCTTGCTGAATACTTCGAGCGTCGCGGGGTACACTACATGGATCTTCCGCCACCGTTCACCTTGCTCCGACCACGGTCCGACGTCTTCACATTCGACACCATCGAAAGCAAGCAGGAACGGAGAATTCAGATACGTCCACATCGCACATCCGGCAAAAAAGGCCAACTGCAACGCATTCCACGGCGTCTCCAGCGTGTGGCCAGCGAACAATTCGCGCGGCTGCGCCTGGGCTTCAATGACGCGCCCCGAGTCGTCGAGGAGCGCAATGCGATCACCAGTGAACTCGCTTCGCGCGGCCACCGTCGCGAACGGTGCATGCGATGCCCACTGGCGATCCGTTGCAACCGAGACACGCGTGCGATCCAGCACGCCGCTCTGCCCTTTCAATCCCCACAGCGCGCCGCCCTGAATCAGATCGGCTCGGACCTCCCGAAATTTCCGCCATTGCTCGATCCCGCCATGCGCATCGATAATGCTTTGAGCGACCTTATTCATTTCTTCACCCCAAAGTTTAAATGGTTCATAGACAGAATCGTTCAGAACTTCACATCAATTCAAAAACTGATATCACACCAATCCATGCCAAATCCAGTTTGAGCGCCTCGATAAACGGACAAATCATCAAAAAAAGCAAATAGGTCACGGAAGAGTACGACATTCGATATAGCAAATGCGCATCTAAATACAATAAATCAGATACGCTCTATTAGATATTTCCACCCATAAACAAATTAGACAATATAATTCTCCAGCAAATCCAACACACGGATGATCTAATATTGTTGTTCACGATTTGCAACGCAGACAGACTGTGAGCCTGCGATCTCAGTCGTGCGATTGATTGATCCTGATCAGCAGTTCATTCGCCTGCACGTCGACGCATCGAAACTGCATTCAGGGGCCAGTAGGTGCTTGATACCGATACGTGACTGCCTCGGCAAGCGAACGATGAGGTAGCCACTTGCCCCCCCATTCTCGGCCATGCGTACGAACTCTCTGCACGCCTTCACTACGGACCTTCATCCCCGTACTGACGACCGCCGGATCAATCTGCTCGGTGCTTTGAAAAAGCTTCTGTTGAACCTCGTTCTTTTGCGACCAACAGCAGAGCACCGTGTAGCTCGGCCCGGGCAGGGTGATAGAGAAATCCAGATCACGAAGACTCCGCGCGGAACCCTGCAAAACACTCAGCGGCAAGCCGAGCACGGCCTTCAGACCAGACAATGCCCCAATAGGGGCATCGTCGCGCAGGCGTGAGCAATCACGCTTCAGTTCGGCATCGGCCGCACTCGCAATGGCGATTTCGTCGTCTCGCATCGTACCGATATCTCTGTTGATCAGTCCGGCGTTGCAGCCCACTCGGTTCCCGGCGCGATATCGCACCCTTGAATCTCGCGTATTGCTTGCGTGCCTGCTCATCTTTCTGACAAAAAAATCGATAACTTATGAAAGAGCACGAACTGTTGTCACGCGGTTCATGGTGCACCGTCGCACGTAACCTTCTTCATGCCCAACCTGACTGATGCTGCATTGCCGCGGCTCCTATGATCAACGCTGCTTACCAATTCTCAAAGGACATTTATGAGTATGATTTGAGACAAATCATCGACCCTATCCAACGCGTCACATTGAGTCTACAAACAGCCCTATTTTGGTGCAGCACCATCAGAACGTATCCATCTACCGAAGCACGGCCTTTCCATATGTTGGGATGTGACGACAAGATGTCGGCGCACAACGTTCCGTGGTCAATTCCCACAATAAAATTCGGGTTCCTACACAAATGATCGTTACCTTATAAAAATAATTTCGGATCCCTGCATTACTTCATTACACCCCCTATAATTCACCATTTTGATGAGAGACTTGGTGGGCAAAATGCATCGAATTGGTTTTCTCCTGACGGAAGGTTTCCAGGTGATGGCAATCGGGACTCAGGCTGTGTTCGAGATTGCGAACGTCGTAGCAAAAGAGCAGATTTACCATCTAACGAATGTTTCCGTCGCCGGCGGGCCGGTTCGTTCGTCGCTCGGTCTTTCGGTTCTGACTGAACCCGCAAACACGGCCGCTGCAGCCGATACATGGATGATCGGAGGTGTGATTAATCCGGGCACCCGGACCTCATCGGCCGCCGAACTTCAATTCATCAAAGAGATTGGCAGCAGTGCCCGGCGCGTGGCCGGGCTATGTACAGGTGCGTTCATCCTCGGCGAGGCGGGCCTGCTCAATGGAAGACGTGCCACAACCCACTGGGCCTATGCAGACGAACTGCAACGGCGCTTGCCGCTTGCCCAAGTCGTGCGCGACTGGATCTTTATTACCGATGGCCCGATTTGGACGTCCGCCGGGCTGACTGCAGCCATGGATCTCGCGCTCGGTATGGTGGAAGAAGATATCGGCCCCGAGTTTGCGAACTCGGTTGCGCGTGCACTCGTGATGAATCAACGACGTTCGGGCCGGCAATCGCAACAATCCGAGTTGCTGGCACTAGCTCCCAAGTCCGACCGGATACAACTCGCGCTCGAATACGCCCGCGCCAATCTGGCAGAGCCCTTGCGCGTCAGCGATCTCGCACGAGCCGCACATATCAGCACTCGGCAATTCGCGCGCATCTTCCTCGCGGAGACTGGCGAGTCTCCTGCCAACGCGATCAAGCGGCTGCGACTCGAAGCGGCAAGGGTCCTGATCGAGCGTGGCCGGCATACGCTCGATACCATTGCACGCGAAACGGGATTTCGCGACCGCAATCACCTCCGCGAAGCGTTCGTTCGCAGTTACGGCCTGACTCCTCAGGCGGTGAGAAGATCCGTTCGCAATTCGATCGAAGATCAGCCCGAGGAACTAAGCGAAGCTGCCTGACGAACTGGCACGCGCGGGACGAGTAATTGATCTCGCGTTCTCGGCCGATCAACCTCCATGAGCGGCGTTGATCCTGTCCTCACCACGCCCAATCGAGTCGCCAATCTGGCGACGTCAAGCCGCCCTCGACGAACGACACGCAATAGCCCGGTGCCACGCTTGTGTCGCGTGGAGATATGACGACATTGCCGATCACGATTTCCGTCGCGGACATCGGTCTTCGACCGACAAATGACCGCGAACGCCGAGCGTCAAGGTGGACACACCCACTGATCGGAAAAGTCGACGCCACCTGAACCTGCATCGCGATGCCAATCATTAGCATCACCTGATAGTTCAAGGGCGCCGCCTCAGACATCAAACGAAAGAAGCTGTCGATATCATCATTCGATTCGATCGTCAGCGATTCGGCTTCGGCATGTGCTCGCCAATTGCACAGTCCAGCAGCTCAAACATCAGCCGCACATGCCGCAGGCACCGGAACGTCGATTGCGTGGCCGCGCCCGGCACACTGTCGACAGTCCGATCGACGACGAATGACACTCCTGCGGAGCATCGAGTTCCTGCCCAGTAGCGGATGCCCTACTTCAACGCGGGGAAATCCACGACCGTGTTATTCACTCGATTGAATACGTTCGTGAACGTGATGAGCGCGATGGCCAGAGCAACATCAACGACGGACTCGTCCGAGTATCCTGCTGACCGGAAAGCCTCCAATTCCTCTGACGCAATTGTTCCGCGGCTTTCCTGAAGAACCCGAATGAACCGAATCAGCGCATCGCGACGTGCGTCACCAGTGGGCTCCAGGGCCCTAATCGCGCGCACGGCATCGACCGCGATACCGGATGCCTTGCTGGCCAGGCTATGTGCTGCCACGCAGTAGTCGCAACCGGAAATGGCGCTGACCACGAGTTTGATCGTTTCGCAATCCTGTGCGGACAGCGAGCCCTTCGAGAGCACCGCGTCGGCGGAAAGAATCGCCTGCAGCGCAGGCGTATTCAGAGCACCGATGGCCGCATAAGCGTTCGGAACCATGCCCACCGCCTTGCGGATGGTGGCAAAAACGTCGGCGGTCGCGCCAGTGGCCGCAGCAGCGGCAGGCGTATTGATCCGGGCAGTCATTTGGTCAGCTCCATTTGAGGTTGTCTTCGCGGGCGAGCCATTCGCCATCGAAATTTGATAGAAGTCTTGTTGATTGAATCGGTCAGGCACCGAGGGCACCGTACAAGCATCGTCCAGTTTCAGGCACGGGCGTTTCTGCTAAGGACCGCGTTGAGAGCCAAGGCGATCAGTTCGGCCAGCGCCGCCACGGCTCCGATGCCCCAGACAGCGCCTGAGCTCAACACTGCGGCGCCCAAGGTACTGCCGACAGAAAAACCGAAGTACATGGTGGACGTATTGAGCGCGAGGGCAACCGGCGCTTGCGCCGGCGCGCCGGCCGCGATGAGCCGCGACATCTGGGCCGGGAAGTACGACCAGACAGTAAAGCCCCAGACAGCGACTGCAACAAGCACCGGAACCAGGGCAACCTGCGGCGGCAGACGCGAGGCGATAGCCAGCGCCAGGAACGACAGGCCCAGCAGCATCAGCGATCCGTGCACCACCCGATTGGCCCCGAAGCGGTCATTGAACACACCTCCAGTCATCACCCCTGCTGCCGCAGAAAGCCCCCATAGAGAAACCGTCGCCGTGATTGCATTCGGGCCGAAAGCAAGGACGGCATCCAGGTATTCCGCGATGTACGGATAGGCAGCAAAGGCGCCGATCGACCAGAACAGGCTGACTCCAAGCAAGCGCTGAATCGGAGCCTGGCGGATCACGGACACACGTTCGCGCAGGCTCGCCACGGCAACTCCCTCTCCGGCGTCGCGGGCAATACCCGCGAAGATGCCCGCAATGGCGATGACGCTCATTGCGCCGACCAGCAGAAAGGTCGCACGCCAACCGAAAGCGTGACCGATCATCCCGCCTAGCGGCAGTCCGAGTGCGATGGCCAATGTCTGGCCCGCGCTGACGATGGCGAGTGCGCGGCCTCGCATGCTCGGCGGCACGATGACACCGGCGAGCCCATTGGCCGCTGGTACATACAGGCCTGCAGCGATAGCCATCAATACCCGTGCTCCGATCAGCAAGGCGAACGATGCGGACACCGCCGCCGTCACGTTGCCGATGGCGAACAGCGACATGGCTGCGAGCAAGACCCACTTGCGCGCCATCCGGCCGGTGGCAACCGTGGAGATCGGTGATGACAGCGCCAACACAAGGGTGAAGACGATGACGAGCACCGCAACGGTCGGGACCGGCAAACCGAAGTCCTTGGCCATGACCGGCAGCAGCGGCGCAATCATAAAGCCCTCGGTGCCGATGGCGAACGTTCCGAGGGCAAGGAACCCGGCCGGCATGAGCGCGGCTCGGGAGTTCACGGCGAGCGACACGTTCATGACGCGAGTCTCGTTGATGTGGGTCCGCACCCGTGCGGACCCAATGGTATGGCCGGATGCGTCAGACCGGGATAGGGTTCGCGGCGATCTCGGCGTTGAAGCCATCGATCAGCGCGTGTTCGCCCAGGCCGGGATTGTCGCGCAGCGCGCGAATCGCCTCGACAAAGACTTCGGGCTCTTCGGTCGCCAGGCCCTTCATCGTTTCTGCGATGAATGCATCGAGCGGCATGGCGCGCGGGTCGCCACTCTTCTTGATGAGGTCGGTGTCGACCCACGGAGGCGCGATTTCCTGCACGGACACGCTCGTGCCCTTGAGCATGAAGCGTTGCGACAATGCATACGAATGCAGCGCCGCCTTCGAGGCTGAATAGACCGCGTTGGTCGCGATCGGCACATAGGCCAACACCGAGGTGTTGTGGATGATCGTCGCGCGAGGCTGCGCCTTGAGGTGCTCGATCAACGCCGAGGTCAGACGAATCGGACCCAGCAGATTCGTGTCGAGGATTTGGCGGGAGACGGAATCATCGATCCGGCCGGAAGGATCATCAAACGGCATGATCCCGGCATTGTTGATCAACACGTTCAGCGACGGATAGTCGCGAATCAACTGCGCTGCGACGCGGTCGATGTCGGCCGCATCCGAAATGTCCAGCGCCACACCTTCCATGCCCGGATTGGCTGTCGTGACCTCATCGAGCAGAGCCTTGCGGCGCCCGGCGATGATGACCTTGTTGCCTAGTGCGTGAAACTGCTCGGCCAGCGCGCGACCAATGCCGGAAGTGCCGCCCGTGATGAAAATGGTATTGCCCGTCATCTGCATGATTCTTCATTTCCCTTGCGCCACCATGGCGCTTTCGATGTATGAACTATGCGCGAGTTGGGTTGCACCTCAAATGACATATAAACGGCGATAACAGTCATGCAAGACTCGTGACGGGAACGAATACCCGGTCGTCAGCTGGTTCCCATGAGAATCCTGCGCTCTCCCCAGGCAGCGGCCGAAGGACCATTACTCCAGAAACAGATCGATCTGCGCCGCGAAGTCGTCGATTTCCTGGAACAGGAAAGCATGGCCCGCGTCAGGGTAGAGAATCAGCTTGGCATCCGGCGCTTGCTGCGACAGGACATAGGACCGATAGGCCGGCAACATGACGTCATGCGCGCCGTTGGCGACCAGGACCGGCATGCGCAATTCTTTTGCGCGGTGCAAGACGCCCGGCCAAGTCGAAATGGCCTTGATCTGCGCCATGAAAGCCTCGGCCGTGACCGCTGGCCCCACATGCGACTGCTCGGCAATGCGATTCAGCGAAGCTTTGCCCGCAGCGACACTTGTTTCGGATTCGGGGTAGAACAGGAACAGGAAATCGGCGGCGTCGTTTACGCTGTGTGACATGACTTGCGGCACACGGGGGTGAGGCTGAGGGCCGTCCGTGATGCCGCCCGGACTGGACCCCGCGACAATCAGGCGACGGATGAGATGTGGAGCGTCCAGCGCAAGCTGTTGAGCGACAACGCCGCCGAGAGACCAACCGAGGACGTCGACCTGCCCTAGCCCCAGTTCCTCGACGACCTCGGCAACGACTACCGCCATTTCGGCAATCGTTTCCGGCACTCGACCTTCGGATCGACCGATGCCGGCACTGTCGAACCGAATCACCCGCCTGTCGGCCGACAAGACCTTGATGAACGCCGGATCCCAGTCGTCCATGGTGCCACGGAAACGCTGAAGCAAAACCAGAGGTACGCCACCGTCCGGTCCGTCCTGCATGGTGGCGAGTTTGCCACGGCGAGTGTTCAGCCAGCCGATGCGCGAGGTGTCGCCCATGTCATTCCCCCATCCCGTTGTGATGCCGGCAGGTTATCTCGAGACAGGGAAGCTTGAATGACGTAAAGGCGTCTAATCAGGTCATGTGACTGTGCCGTCTTCCATTGGCTTCGGGTCGCGCTTCAGGCTTGTGGGCGCTTGCCCATAGTTGCGCAGGAAGGCGCGCCGCATCCGGTCGCGGTCAACAAAACCGGTGTCGCGTGCAACGATGTCTAGCGGATGGCGCCCATCCTCCAGCATCACACGCGCGGCCTCCAGGCGCAGCCGCTCGACCGCTTTGGCTGGAGACTGCCCCGTCTCTTCGCGAAACACGCGACTGAACTGGCGCGGCGACAGGCTGGCTGCTTCGGCCAGTTCCTCGATCGACAGCGGATTGCGCAGGTTTTCGCGCGCATAGGTCAGGGCGCGCTTAATTCGGTCGGAGCGCGGTTCCAGCTCCAACATCGCCGAGAACTGAGACTGCCCGCCCGGGCGGCGATGATAGACGACCAGTTTGCGGGCGATGGACCGGGACAGAGCTGAGCCGTGATCATCTTCAAGCAATGCCAACGTCAGGTCGATCGCCGAGGACATGCCCGCCGAGGTCCAGATATTGCCGTCACGGATGAAGATACGGTCGTCATCCACCCGCACCTTCGGAAAGCGCAACTGCAGATCGCGCGCATGCGCCCAATGGGTCGTTGCCGTGCGCCCATCCAAAAGACCCGCCTGTGCCAGCACAAAGGCACCTGTGCAAACCCCTGCCACCCGTCTGGCTTCGCTACCGGCGCGGGCAACATAGGCGCACAGTCCGGCCGAAACGCTCTTGGGAACCAGTTCGCCAGCCACCATAAGCGTATCGGGCACGATGTCCACCGGCACGGTTTCAATGCCTGCGTTCATCGAGGAGTGGACCGTGCCGCCATGTTCGGACAGTAAAGTCAGCAGGTAGCCATCGTCGCCAAGCTCAGCATTGGCGAGCTCAAAGGCCGCCAGCGCAGCCAGCCCCATCAGTTGGAACCCGTCTTCAAGAATCAAGCCGACCTGTCGCATCAAGTCTTCGTCCCAAAAAAATGCAGGATCATAATAATTTTGCCGCGATCTTGCAGGGAACACCAGAATTCGTGGTGCTTGACATCCATCCGATCACATTGGCGTAAACGAAAATATAGTTATCGCCGTTTGACAAGTAAAAGTATCACTTCGCCAGTCATTGTCAGCCCGGAAATGCGAAATGCTCGTGAATTCATGAAGTCGCGCGTAGCGCACCAATGTTGTCACCGGAAGCGAGCCACGAAGGTCGAGTGGTGTTCAGGTGCAACTGCAATAGGCTCGCAGCCCTGTCCGTCGCCACCGCGTTCAGATGAATGTCGCCGTCGTGCTTTGAAGAATCACAACTGCCATGCCAGGGTCCTGGCGGCGTTGATCGATCAAATTGCAGTCGTGGGTGCTCAAGTTGCACTCCTGGGGGTCCTTGAGCCGATGTCGGGTTCGATACGGGAAAAGGCTGGCGGCAATGCGCAGGGGAGCGGCGGACGGGGGGCGTCTAGGCGGCGCCCTCGCCCGCTTGGCCCCCGGGCGCGAGGGTAGACGGCAGTGGCCCCGAGAACGGTGAATCTGACAAATCACCCACTTGGTAGGACGCGGGGCCGATCGCGTGCCTCAAAGATTCCCGGCGCCTGGCGTCGGTTGATCGTCGGGATATAGGATCGCGTCCGCGATCCGGCCTGCCACCCCGTCGAGGTCGGGGAACAGCACACCGCGGTTGATGCCGGCCGTCTGCAACTGCGCGCGCATGGGACCGAACGCGTCCGGCGGGATCCGGATGTAGCTCAGTCGCATTTTGAAATGCACGTTGGTGTCGAGAGAGACATACTTCATCCCCAGACCGTCCTCGACCCCTCGATGCACACTGAACCAACCGTCCTGAGCTGCAATCCGCCGTGATACATGCCGCGGCTTCAAGAGCTTCGTTTCAGTGATCTCTAGCGGGTTCGAGCGCTCGTCTAGATCGATCATGTCCGCGTCGGTCGCCGCTAGCAGCCAGACGGCGGCCGCCTTGGGCGAGCCGTCGTCACCCTTGATAGCTGGCCGCTTGATTGCAAACCACAACGCAGCAAGCGCACTGCCAGTCCAGTCGAGCAGCCGGGTCGGCATCGCATGGTGCTGCGCGATCGCCAGCCAGTCGGCATCGGCGAGTTCTACCGTCGACTCCAGGTGCGGGATGCCGCGCTGCTTGAATTCGCGCAGCATGCTCTTTTCGGTACCGGGCCTGACGCGGTTGGCGTACTGGGGGCGAGCAATACCGGGCTTGAGCAACCATGACTCGTCTTCCTGACCGCGAAACAGCGACATGCGGTAGCCGAGGGTCGGAATCCCTCGGGTCCAGCGGTCGACCAGATTCATGAACGTCGCAAGGTCACGCGCGTCCCCGAAGCGCTTTGCCGTGCGCTTGTAGTTGAAGGCAACTGTCATCTGTGACTCCCGTATTGGATGGTTTGAGGCAGTGCGCAAAGGGATTGCGTGCGCGGCGCACGGACGTACGCCTGGTTGACCGAAGTCCTGTTCAACCTGATAGCCGCAGCAAGTGCTGAAGGTTCTGCTTCATCTGCTCCCCTACCTCATCTTCCTGCATGCCCCATATTGCCGCCAGAGGGGCTCGCACGGACCATGCATCCCACGGCTGCAGTTGTATCCCGCCCACGCTCGTAAACGGACCATCCGTTTCAGGTAGCACTCGGTGTAGAGGCATTCGCGCCACCAGCGCCCGCCCCTTCTCACCCTCGAGCATCGTAGGGCCAACGCTGAACCAACAACCAATGCGAACAGCAGTCTCAAGTTCAGCGAACCCGCCCGAGAACCAATGAAGCACGGGTACGCCGGCATGCTTCGTCGTAGCCAGCAGTTCCACGACTCGGCGTGCAGCACCGCGCGAGTGGATGCTCATCGCCTTTCCTTGGTACCGTCCGCATTCAGCGAGGGCCGCTCGGAAGACTCTCTCCTGCACAGAAAGTGAGCCTCGAAATCTGGGGGAACCATCCATCCCAATCTCGCCAACAAAACGTGCTCGCGAGATTCCCTCAATAAGGTCGCCCAGCTCTCCTTGTTTGGCGGCAGCCACTTCCGGATGCAGGCCGATTCCCACCTTGATGTTCTTCAAACCGAGAAACACATTCGACGTTGCCCGGTAGGCGCGCGGACTAGTGGTGACCACGAGGGTAAACTCGTTCCTTCTGTTCACCTCCTGCGCAAGCTTGAGGCCATCGGGATACAGGTCAAGGTGTGAATGGAAGTCAATCACAGGATTTGTTCCTGCCGCAAAAGCACGCCCAGTTCCGCTAAGCCACGTTGCACGACGCCTTCGAACTCTCTTCGGAGGCTTGGCTCTGCGAAGGACAGCTGGCCAGCAGTGAAGAGGCGGACGCCACTCTGCTCGACCTTCAAAACCGCAACTGCGACTGCACCGATGTCGTTGGGCTCGTTTTCGAGTTGCGCTCCTCGAAGTGAGGGATACACGTAAGTCGTGTCGTCTCGGAGGTTGGCTCGAATAAATGATGCACGGCGAACCAAACATGGAACACAGCGGCCGCAATGTTTATAGCCGTTCCGGACGAAACGACCACAACTCGTGGCTTCCGAGGCAACATCAGCTAGCACTGTAGATGCCCGGCATTCGGCCATCATCTCCCCTTTGGTCATCGCCGCATACGGAAGACGCAGCACGGCACGAATTCCAAGCTCATCCCACAGCGCTTGTAACCGCGCCATGAACACCGGATGTGTGGTCTTGGTGCTAAGGCTTCCGACTCGGCCAGGGTTGAGCGGTATGTTTAAGCTGATGAGCCCGTTCTCTGGAACGAAGACTTCAACGGGTCTCGGCAATGCAGTGATCGTAGTCGCGAGATGGTCTGCAGCGACCGCCGCGAACGCGAAGAAGCCGATGGATCGCCCGCGCGTCGAACCTTCGATATCCTCCACCTTCGGACGGATATTCTGGTTCCATTGCAGATGCCGGTCGTTCCCGCCCAGTCCGATCGCAAAGCGACTCTGCGTCTCCTTATCACCCTTGGCGGTTTGGGACACAAGCAACGGGTGGCGGCCTTCTTCGGTCAAGTCAAGCGCTCCCACAAGGCTGTCCAGGCCGCCGGATAGCAAGCAAACACAGTCCGCATTGAAGATGGTCGGCATCTTTGGCCGCGGAGGGGGATAGCCGCCATCAGTAAAGGTGAGCGTCCAGAAATCGCCGGTTAGGAAACGTAAGGCCTCTTCAATCTTCGCGGTCAGGGCCTGGTACGGTTCGGGCTCGTAGAGCACCACCTCCAGCTCTATCTGCCGCGTCCAACCGTCCGGACTTTGCGCTCGCTCGAGGACGTTGTCGGCTGCGTTCACGGCCAGTGCAAGTGTCAAGAAGTCCCAGCTCCGAGCGCTCGGGGCAACACCAGCAGCGACGATGTCCTTGATGAGCGCCGTTCCAACCGTACTCACGTCCGCCAGGCCATCGTGCTCGTACATCGAGACGTAGTCGACTCCGAACTCTCGTTCAGTAGGAATGCAATCCTTCGGTCCACAAAACACGCGTGTCATAAACCTGCCTCGAACAGTTCAAAGGTCATCTTCAGGGTCTCCTGGAAGACCGCGTCCAGGTTCGACCGCGTAGGATTTGGATTCGTGCCCCGAAGCAGATCAAGGTGTTCACCGATCTCTAACTTGATGAAGATGCGCATTTCACGCTCGCGCTGGACCGCGATGGCTGGGTCGACCTTCGCACTCTCCAAGAGTGGACCGAGGTCAAAGCAAAGCCGATGAGTCACCTCCAATGCGAGGTAATTCTTCATGAGCTCCCAGATGTCGGGCGTCTGCAGATGCATTAGGTCTATGCCAGGGTTGTCCAAGACAAGTTCCGTTAGCGCCGACGCCATTGAACCACGAAGCGCCTCTTCATCGGCACTGCCACCCGGCGGAGAAAGCTCCCGGACAATGGCGTCGACTACGTCATCCGCGGTCGGACTGCCGCTTTGCAGGTCATGCACCCACTGTCGCGCCTCAACGGAGCTGCCTTGGCTAACTGCGTTGAGAAAGGAGAATAGTTCTGCGCCGGCTCGCGTCGCGGCGCGCATTCGGGTCGATGCTGCACTGGCCCCTCCGCTGCCCTTACGTGAGTAATGTCCGAGGGCGTCCCGAAGGCTGTCGGTGTTACCGCTCTTGATGAATTTTTTTAGCTCGCGCCGCGCCTCAGCGAAACGAGCAGGCTGAGCGGTTCCAAGTGCGCCCTCTGGCGGAACCGGTTCATCATCCGTAGCCGGAACCGTGTCGCCCCCAAGCCCCTCGAGCACGTCGTCAAGCCAAGGAGGATCAAGACTCACATTCGGGCCAGGCCCACGGCTTGAAGTCGAAGTTCCCATCAATTCCCCCCCTTGAACGTCTTCAGGTACTTCTTGACCGGCTCAGTCGACTCCAGGTCGTCGCGCCAGTCTGCGAGCAGAAGCGCTGCCCAAGGTTTGTTCTTCAGCTTGGGGAGGATTGCGACGGGCCTCTGAGCCGGCGGAATTTCCTCCAGTGCCTGAACAAACTGCCCACCTAGCTCAGGATGGGCCTCGGTGCAGTTCAAGCAGCGCAGAAGATCTACGGTGTCCCACTGCCCATCTCGAGCCTTTCGAATAACCCGGGTAAGGATGCGCGATACGTCCGCTTGGCTCAGCGCCATGAGCTGGGTTACCAGGACATTGGAAACTTCCTTTGCCTCCATCGTCGCCTCCAGAAGCCGCTTAGCCTCCTCAGACAGCTCGTCATAGGCCGCCAGTCCAAGCGAGCGGTCTCGACTCAGATGCAGAAGGGCTCGCAGGTCCGAACCTGCCAAGCGAGGACTCAAACGCACCCACTGCTGATAAAAGGACGTTGACCACGAGGGGTGCGGCGCAACGTACTCGTCGTCCGCCTGCGCAGCAACTTCTAGTGCCTCCAAAAACTCGGCCTCGCCATTAAGGCTAGAAGCGACCGCTTTGACGAAAAACTCAAACGCCGCTGGCGATGCCACGCGCTCGAGTAGCTGCACCTTCACCAATTGCTCGATGGCTATAGGCATATTCATCGCCTTCGCGATGGTCAGCCGAATCATGAGGTTATTCAGGAAACGCTTGATGAGTCGCGGATTGCCAGCGATATCGCTCGCGCTGACTAAAAGTGGTGCAAGCTGGTCTGCGATATCCAGTGAGTTCGAGATGCTTTTAGCCTCGCTACCGTACACCTTTGCCAAGTCGTCGCGCGCGATGCCCTTTCCCCAAGCAGTCTTCAGAAGTTGAAGAAGAGCGTCCTGCCCTTGCGCCTGAACCTTCGGAGTCAGTTGCCCTTGCCTCACGGCCAGTTCAGCCATTAGCAACGCGAGGTACACCTTCACCTCGTTCACACCGAGCCGAGGCACTTTGAGCGGAACCTGGATGAGCTTGTCGAAGTAGCTCGTCACCAGCCCGCTCTCTATATCTACCCCTGCGAAGTGCGCTCGGACCGCGCCGCGAATCATGCTTTCATCCGCGGCGATTACGAATGCCGTGTTCTTTACGTGCAGCAGTAGTCGCATGGCCTCTAAGGTTGCGATAGCAGTGTGAGGCAGGCATCGGTCCAAGTCGTCGACAAACACAACGAGAGTGACACCCATGTCGGCAAGCAGCTTTGCGAAGGTCTCCCTGAGCGCGTGAATCTCCTTGAGTAAAGAGTCTTCCTGACGCTCAGCAATCAGCTCCTTCAACTCAGGTTTGAGAGCAGCGTAGGCATCCTTTAGTGCTGTCAGCTGTTCTTCTCTCTTCGCCTCGTCGGAGAGGCCCTTCACGAAACCAGTCGCCGCGCCGATGAAAGCACCCAGAGGGCCGCCGGCGACCGAGCCAACGCCAGCGTGCGCGAGCATCGGTGCGGTGATGCGCGCCACCTTCAGCAGCCGAACGCGTTTTGCGAAATCTAGCGCTTTGTCGACAAATGTCTTACGCCCTTGCGCCTCTTCGAGGAGCCGGTCTGAGACCGACTGTAGGAGTGCTTGGCGCGCATCCTCATACCCTTGATAGAGCCACGCGTTAAACTCCATAACGACATACGCTCTAGATTCGGGAGCCCCCTTCGCCGCCCCGGTTTCGAGGTCAGCCTTGGTCAACTTTACGAGTGTCGACTTGCCAGTGCCCCAACCGCCCGACACACCAATGGTCAGCGGTGCGCCGCCCGCCTGTCGAATCAAATCCGCTGCCGCGCGAGCAACCACTCCGAAGTTGAGCAAATCAACTTCTGCCTCAATGTCGTGCCACATGTCGCTATTCCCCTAAGATACTATTATTGCTTTCTACCGATATTGCCACATTAAAGGCTGACTGCCACTCCTCGTCTGCCAACGTGGCAGGGCGAAGCGGGATTTCTCCTATACTTTTGTTCGCCCTCAAGCAACCCACACCTAAAGACAACAGATCTGCAGTCCGTGATGGCACCGACATAGCTTTTCGACAGCTCTTGCACTGACTGACATTGAGCACTTCTGTAGATTCCTTGCTGTGGCCACGGCGGAGTGCTCAGCTCACATGAAACCAGCTATCATGTCCACAGTACAACCAGAGGAGGACTAGATGGCGAGTTACAAAGAGCTGAAAGCGCAGATGGATGCATTGGCTGAGAAAACTGAAGCCGCTCGCATTGCTGAGTTTCAGGCCATTGTTGACGACATTCGCTCGAAAGTTTCCGAGTATGGCATCAACGAAAAGGACATCTTTGGCGGGCGCCGCGGGCGACCGGTAGCGCAGACGGCAAAAGTACCAGTAGAAGCGAAGTATCGTGATCCGAAAACCGGCGCCACATGGTCAGGTCGTGGCCGCGCACCGGCCTGGATCAAAGATGTCAAGAACCGTAATCGCTTCTTGATTCAGGAGTAAACATTCGCCTCATCAACCATACTGACTGCGGAGAAAATCTCTCCGCAGTCAGCGAGGCCGTGAACTGAGCGTATGTCAACGGCTGAGCTTGCAGCCCTAGCATAAATTGATCTCACGCCTCCTCCTCTGGTACCACACGTCCGGAGCTGTACATACACGGGATCTGCTGCGCAAGATCTCGCCAATCGCGACCGAACAACTTATCCATATCGAGTCCAACGTAATGCACAATCGACGAACGTTCGGATGGGATACTTCTGAGGTAACGCCCAACGAACATCGGCGCTAACTCTGGTATTCCGAGATCCGATACTCCTCCCCTTCGAACCCTTTCATGAAACCATCGCTGGAATACGATCATCTGATTTGCGATCTCATCACAAATCGGATTAGACGGTGCCGTATGCAAGGGTGTCGTACAATGGTAGCAAAATGAAGTCTCCCATATCGCCACTTGACCTGGTCTGCACGGGAATTTCCAAGTTAAATCGACCCTCCTCCCGCAATACACACAAGCGTCGAATAATGGACAACGATGGATTTCACATATAAAGTTATACGCGAACCTCCACGAGATTTTGAAGTGAGAAACTTCATCCCCCTTCAAACAAGAAGGGCAATATCTATATATTGGGCGAGATTCAGAAAAATCGTTAGTCAAACAAGAAAATCTCGATTTCCCTAGAATGGTGTGATCGAGGTACGTTGCCTCATCGAGGTCCTCCATATTGCACATCGTAGTCGAGGCAATTCTCAGCAGAATAGGCCGACCGATCGGATAGAAATCAAGAGCTGATGTGGGAGCTTCGAATCCCCACCTACGCATCAAACTGCCTGGCTTGATCCCATGATGCATGCATACGCGATGAATCCATCCGCTTAGCGCTTCATCTGGCACAATAGAAGGGGACCCTATCAATCGCGGGGCCGGATAGACATCGGCCTTTGCGCTTCCGCCCCATAATGCGAAAGTTTTATTACGTAGTTTATAAAGTCGATTAGCCAAATGGCAACTCCTTTTGATTTAGGCAAATTTTCAGAGAATTATTTCTCGCTTTTTTAGCTACATACGAACGCACATAAGCCACAAAAGCACCTCGCATATCAATTACGTCGCCACGACTTGTTAGTGCGACAATTTGCGCCCACACCGCCCTAAGCACTCTATCGACCATTTCAGCATCTCGACGACTACGCGTTCGATGCAATCGATCTAATCGATAAAAGAAAGACCCCGGCCAATCACGCATAATTTTCACCGCCTCGTCACAAACGGAAATTGCTCGAATCTTACTCATCGTGCTTTGGCCGCGAGTTGGAATACCCGCAACGAGCGTAGGGAAGGTTGCACCGAAGAACCAGAAGTATTGTAAAGTAGACAACAAATTGGTTTGGGCGGAAATCTTGTTCACCACATCAATTTCCGATAATAAATCCGATCCAGCGTTTCTCCAAATATCATTCTGAATGTCGCGCGCAATCTCGACTGCATCGCAAGATACGAGTACCGGCTTTATAGATCGATAGTCGTGACCACATCGACACTGGCACACTTTGTTTCGTCGAATACTAACCAGCAATCCACATTGCGGACATCTATCGACGAGCATAGTCCTATGGCATGGGCAACAAGAGACCAACGCAACGTCCCATATCGCTTTCGAGTACGGAGTTTCATCAAGGCAAACCGGGCAAAGTGCCGAACACGAACGCACCACATGCGGTCTTCTAGGTATCCACCATTCGCCTATCATGCTTTCATCTATACCATCACGTAGTCGCCAATACCCGGAAAGCTCGCAGACAGAAGCTGGATCAGATCGACAGAAATCTGCAAGGGCGCCTGCCTTTTCGAAAGTGAATCTGGATTTGCTACCAAACACTGCTTGAAGAAGATGCTGCGCTGACCATCCCAAGTTCACCTCGGAAATGCGCAACATATATCCGCCAACAGATTCGTCACAATATGGGGTGACAGAGAAAAATGGTGTGGGATCTAGCCTCACGGTTACCTCACGATGCACTCAAAGTGATAGTGCGTATCTTGCACTTTCAAAGTGATCAGGCGTAATGAACTGCCTGCCATCTGCGCAAGCTAGGCGCACGCATTCACTCAAATAGGACTTCAAGATTCTAAAATTTCCACGTGTAATCTGATGAATAGAGCCGGCTCGCGTGGCTTCCCCGAGGCCGGACTTCCGCTCCATCGGCAGCGCTTCGTCGATCACATCAAGTAAAATTTTCCACGTGTCGTCATATTTGTACTCTACGAGTCGGATGGTTCCCGGCCATCGACTTTTAAATTGCTTATCTGCATCAAACAAATCTCCCAAACTGGGTCTACCGCTCCAAACAAACGGCAATTTACATTTATCATAAAGATTTTTGGCGACATCACCCAATTCACCACCCAGCCGCTCCTTATTCCTTCGAGATCCAGACGAAGGAATTAAATGATGAGCCTCATCGATCATGATTATCTTGACGGAGCACTCGATTAATGCTTTAAGTAATATCGGAGTCAGTTTTTTTAGCGGTATGTCATCGCGAACAAATCGATACCCGAGTGCCGTCAGCAAATCAGCGACCAGCTGACGCGGAGTCGGCGTGGCAAAAAACTGCATCGCCAGGACGGGGCAAAAGGTACGCAACGCCGTCTCTTCAATTGGATAACGCCTAACAAAATATTCACTAATAAAACTCTTCCCCGTCCCTCCATCACCGATTATGCATAATCCCCCGGGACAGGATAGTGCCTCAGAGCGTTGCATTAAAGATTCAATGGTCGCCTGAGCTTGCTCGAACTCCGCTGTTCTAATCAGCATCGTCTCTACGTACTTTGCACGTTCAAGTGGACTTCTGGCCAATGCCTCCATACGCACTTCATGTGGCGACTTCTTCACTTCCTTATTAAAAACGAAAGGCGGTTCGAATAAAGTTCGATCGCGCTCGATGACATCCATTGAGCAATCCTCCGCACGCTGACATTAGGCCCACACCGCGATCATCAGATAACATCCCAACGCGGCCGCCGAATATCGGAAATTGAACTAACAACTTCGGTCGTCGAATCGGATCGAGCCCTGGATGGTGCTAATGGATCGAGAATTGTTCTACCCTCGCCACTCAAAGTAGCCTGAGAGTTGATACCCGCAAGGCGAGCCAGCGTCGTCTTTGATCTTGTATTCTTCGCCGCCAATTCATCTCTAACTCTCGCGTTGATTTCCGCCTTTACCGAAACTAGCCCATCTATAGATGATTTTTTATATTTTTCTCGGCAAATTTTTTTCATCCATTTATGCTGAAATAGTGAAAGTCCGTTCGCATAATCCGGCCACGTATTTGGAATCGGGATATTTTTGTTACTCCGAGGGTCCAGCACGTATGCAACCCCCAGATCGTTATCCGGAACTGAAAATTTAACGACCGCGCCTGGACCGAGATCCTTCATCAAATCGCGTAAATAGCTATCCGAATAAGTCATATTTTCATATCGCAGACCGACGTTCGAGAGGTGACTGGAAGCCACGTTGCCGAGGACTACTTCCAGTTGATCTAGATTAGCTGGTAAACTGGGAGGTGCAGTAATAATCCCCTCGTTCCACAGATCAATAGGACGAGCACCGGATCTACTGTTGGGGAATACGTTGTGGAAATCTGCAGCCCACTTGTGAAGCAGATATACAAGAACTGAAAATCGTATCACCGCGGTTCCAGACGAATCGTAATCCATACGGTTCGCAAGACAACGGAACGTTTTTCCTGGCAGACTCTCAAGAAATGTTGTTTCGACAGTTCCAAAGAATCTTTCGATTGATGCTTTGTGCCATGGAGTTCTGACTTCACAATACTGATATTCAGCACCAAGGCTTCGTATGGCCATCCGGTATCGAAGTGAGCGATAGTCCGATCCGCGATCGGAAACATATGTCGCAGCGAGTCCGGACGACAACCAAGGATTCTCTATATCCGGCCACTTGAGCGTCGCTAGATGGTGACCTTCCAATGAATGTCGAAGTAGCCCGAATGTACTTTGTAGACTGGGGGGAGAAAAGGTTAGATACAGACCGAGTACCACTCCAGAAAACCGATCTTTCATTGCCGATAGCCACGGTTTACCTAGTGGTAGATATGACTCGTCATCGATAACAAACAGGTTGAGCGGCGTATGGTCGGACTCGGCGTAATCCAACGGGTGACTCGCTGGCAGATGCCCTTCGATCATGGTGTAGCGCCGCTTTGCAACCTGAGCTCCGAATCGGGCCACATCTACTTCATACTTTGGGCGCTCGTCGATGCGGCGCACGTATGTTCGGTATGAGATGGGTACAAGAGGATCGAGTGAGTCCGATAGTCGCTCGCGATTCTCTGCCTCGAGGCTCCACCGGTACCACCGGTACGAGCTCGTCCTTGACGGCCTCGTCGGCAATAAGTAATGATCGTCGATTGATGTTTGGATAATATCTTCATGGTCAGGCCCCGTCGACTTCCGGCGAGATTTCGTAGCGAAGCCTGACACAACGGACGCAATGTCCCGACCGGAGCCCTCGAACTTACTCATCCATTTTCCTACCGTCGAAGCAGCGGGCGGCTTTTCCAAGTCTCCCAATTTTTTGGCGATTTCACGGAGCACCGCACGCATTTGCGTACGCTGCCCACACGTTATGCCACGGCGATTCAGTTCGCCCATGTAAAATGCCTTTCTATCAGCATCTTCTTGCCACCTTTCAGCCAACTGAGTGATATTTTTATCATTATTTTCACCTCCATCCGAACCTCTTTCCTCGTAGAGTAAATGTGTGGGCGTCGACGTCGCCTCTACTATGCAGAGTTTTCTCGATCTAAATTCACCCCAGAATTCAACCTCGGCAACCTGAATAACGGCCTGCGTTAGAACGTCTCGAAAGTAGAAAGTGCCTGTCGCACGTGAGATGTATTCATATACCGCCCCTTTCCACTTTATAACCAGTCCTTTCGCTATGATGAAATTTCTCATTACGCTCTCCTTTTTCGCTGCAGATTGCTCGAAGAGCGTGTTCGATTTCGAGCAGTTCGTCGGGAGCTAGAGTTTCGAAGTACATCGTCGGGTTCGTAGATACGACTTTTGCTCTTTTCGCTCGGAAAACCTCCAACAATTGATGGTCCTTCAGAAGTACGGCCTCGTTGTCCATCAATCTTCGCAAGCTCCAACATTCGTTGATCCTGCGGTCGATGACCCATAGCGAGTTGTGCCAGAAGAGGATAAAACCGACCCGAATTGATAAGCGTCTCAAACGCAAGCCCCTTGTTGTCGGATGTGGGTGTCGTCACGCTGGATCGGAGTGTGACTGTTTGGTCCCAATCGATAGTCAGATATCGCCTCGCGACCATCGTGTAGATCTCTCGGATACTCACCTCGCAACACTCAGTCAGTTCGCTGATAGATAGAGCACCGTCCGAGAGGCGTTGGACAACGGTACTGCTGCGCTGCTCGTCGAGTACACCGCTGATGTACCGACGCATCAGCATGACGTTCTCAACTCGCTCTTTCTTGGAAAGAATCTGCTCATCTGTAAGGAAAACTAAGTTTTTCCCTTTGATTCGCAGCTTTCGCGCAATTTCTGTGTATCTGCACAAGTTGTCGTCTCGGACGAGGATAGCCAGGGGCTTCACCTCGACGTAGTATTCGCCGCTGCCGCAACGAACAAATAGATCCGGGTAGTACCGGCGCGGCACCCCATCCAGTACATACTGCAACTCATCCGGTTGGGATGCCATCCACTCGACGTCCTGCGACATCGCCAAAGTTGCGTAACAAACTCGTTCCAGATATGACTCCCACTCGAGCGCATATGGCGCCCGATCTGGTAGGTCGAACCCTCCAACGATTCGATGTGGCACCACGGAAATGATCGACCGCGCCGGTTGTTTGTTCTTCTTGTCAGCGGGCAAAGAATTGAGATCGCCCCACTCGGCACTATCGTGGTCGCGCGATGCTGGCCTGCGCCTGGCTGCAAATGGCATATCTCTGCTCCATTTATGGGAGCACGGAGTTCCATTTCCTTCGCTCCCGTATTTTTGAGCAAAAAGAGCCCTTGACGTGCGTACCAGCGAGGCCACATACTGAAAACTCTCACGTGCTCAGTGCGGCATTGCTGGGTACACACGGCGGGGGGACTCGAAAGGGTCTTTCTCGCCGTTTCTCGTTTACATGGGCTCCTCCGTGGTAACCGGGGCGTCGCTATCTGCGACCGCCTTCAATATCGACGAAAGACATCTGAGTTGGGTTGCAGACAGCATGGGGACTGCTGCCAGAATTTCGCTTCCCTCTTGCGGCCAATCCGGTGGTGCTCGATGGTCCACATAGGATTGGAGGCCATGAGCAAACGCCAACCGATGCAATTGCCGCCGCTCCTCCTCTGTCGCATCGATAGCATCCAGCAGACGGTTTATCACCTCCGACGACGGAGGATTCCGGCGGCCAGTCTCAAGGGACGCGAGGTACGAGGGGTCCATGCCACTTCGATGAGCGACAGTCTTCTGCCGCTGCCCGCTGCGACGGCGGATTGCAGTGAGGTAGTCAGCGAACGATATCTGCGTTCGTGCAACGAGCATAAATGAACTCGCTTTTGACAATTTCGAATACGTTATCTCAGCGACTATTCGACGTCAAACACCAAAATAAATACTACAATTCAAAAAAATATCTGTTTTTTTATCCACCGGAATCCACTCACCTTTATAAATGTGGAACAGATATATTTACCTACACTTTTCATCGAGAACCGTAACTACCGGCGCATCGAACCCGATGTCGCATGCACCTCCACGCCGAGCCTGTTCCTTCAATAGCACTGTATTTGGGGTACGACTGTCATGCGGCATCGCCAAGTGGAGTGTTGTCAAATTTCCACGTCGGGTTAGTCATAACCCGACAGCCGCATGATTACCCGTAGCCCTTACTTTTCGGGTTTACACGGCATGGCCAGTGCTTCGCGAAAGGCAATTTTCTGCAAATCGGCCTAGCCATCTTTGGCCTAGGTGCAGTATCGTTGGATAACACGGAAGTAACTCGTCAACACCACGTGACCTTCTCCATGGCTGCCATCAGTATTCGTTACTGGCATGAACTGATCCGTTCGGTCGGGATCGGCAGCCTTGCATTCGCACGCCCCGTGCGAAATTCGATGCGAACTGACTGCTGAGTTCTCAGCATCGGACCAAACCGCGACGAAGGCGGTTTGGATGTCGTGGCTACCAGGCCGCTACATCGCATTTGGAGAATCCGTCATGTCGGTATCGAAACAACATGCCGAATGTCCTGCGGGATTTGCCCCACTTGGTGATCTGTCAACGATCCAGTGTCGCGATTCGCGGCGACTACTCGTTCCACAGAGCACGCACGATGAGCTTGCTGCGATCCGAGAGATTCAGCGAATGGCCTCTGAGCCAACGCAATCGCCGGTACACTCCGAATCGAAACTCACGGCAAAGCCGATAGCAAACAAGCCTTCACGTCGGCCTAGGGCTCGGCGTGTCCAAATATTCTCGCCAGATGCACTTGAGCAAGCAAACGCTGCTCTGGACGGCGCCGACGCGAGTCAACAGCAGTGCGCACGACCGCTGCTTGAGAAGGCCGGCAGCAACGATGGCTGTCGAAAGCTTCCCGATATTCAAAAGGCACTGAAGAGACTTGACGTTGCGCGCGGGAGCTTCGCCAACCTGAGCGAGCCCATTGGAAAACTAATGGTCGATCTCGTGCTCGCAAGTGCCGTGCGCAGCAGAGAGTTTCGCGTTCGCCCCATTCTGCTCATGGGCGAACCCGGCGTTGGTAAAACGCATTTCGCGTCCAAGCTCGCGGAGGCGCTCGCGGTGCCAATGCGAAAGTGGTCCGCCGGAAGCGCTCAGGCAAGCTTCCAACTCGTGGGCGGGGACAGTGGATGGCGCCAAGCGCGACCCGGGGCGATATTCGAAGTCCTTGCCAAAGGGGATTCGGCAGCTCCGGTACTGATACTCGACGAAGTAGACAAGATCGGAAGCAGTAGCAACTACCCTGTCGTTCCTGTACTGCTAGACCTCCTCGAGGCAGATACAGCTGGAGCGTTCTACGACGCGTTCTTTCGCATGGAATTTGATGCAAGCCGAATAATCATTGTGCTCACGGCGAATGATCTTGACCGGGTGCCGCTCCCCCTTCTAAGTCGTGTCGAGGTGTTCGATATTCCGACACCGGATCCGGAACAGCGAATGCAGATCATCCTTGCGAAGATCGACCACTTGCAACGCTCCACAGGGAAGCACATACAACTCGAAGAAGGCGGAGCAACTGGCCTTGCGGAACGCACAGACCTGGATCTGCGCAAACTTCACCGCATTGTGATCGATGCGTTCGCGGTCGCGCTAGCGACGGGAAAATGTATTGCCACGCTGGCGCTACCACCCTCAGCTAAACGACAACCAATCGGGTTCACGTGTCACGGATAGACGGTTGCGGATCCTCTGCAATCTGCACCGCAGTGAAAGCAGGGAGCAGCGCCGGGAATTGAACCCGGATCTCCGACGCGGTACGATGGAGGCACCACCCAACCGTCGTACACCCACTCTCCGCGAGTGGTGCTAGCGTCGGCGCTCTATCCTTTGAGCTACGCTGCGGAAATGTTACGTATTACCACGCTGCGCGTGGCCGTCGCCACGCGCTTTTCAGAAAAGGGGCAGCACCGGGATTTGAACCCAGATCACTAATGCGTACGATGAAGGTACCACCCAGCCGTCGTACAACCACTGTCCGCGAGTGGCTCTGCATCAGCGCTCTATCCTCTTGAGCTATGCTGCGTATTGCTTATGCCTTCCCGCCTTTGACGATTGCCAAGGGCTTCTTACGCGTCAAGCGGTCGGTTTGTTCCTTCTGCCTCCGCTCACGCTCCGCGATCTTTTCTTCGGCGAAAGGCTTAGCTGCCTTGATCAAACCGCTCAAGTCATACTCGTTCGTGTCGTTGTCACCGACGCTCGTCGTGCGGTAAATACGTTTGATGAATCCAGCAGCCTCCATCGCCGCAATTCGCTTTTGTATTGTGCGTGGAGCTACACCGATTGCCCTCGCCAAAGTACCCTTAGACGGGCGTGCATGTTCTCCGGGCCTCCACCAGTAGCCAGCGAGGTGAATCAAAATATTGATATCGAGCGGGGTAAGGCCCAACGCCTGCTGACGCTCGAAAATGATGTTCGGGAAAGAAGTCCATCCCGCTTTCGCCAACGGCGCCGACCACTTGGCCGCAACACTCTTGTCTACTGCATTGGTTGCCTGCGGTTTTGTCGCGACACTCATTTGCTCCCCCCGACGTTCATTGCGTTGAGTTAAGTATCGCGACGGCGCATCGGTCTTGCAAGATCAGGAGAGCGAATACGGGACGCCCTAAGCATCTCCCCCCGCACGTAGTTTGCTGTGTACTGGGTCTCTTCATCTAATTGGGTGCATCTCATGAATCAGGTGTGTGTTTTGGGAGGCTCCCGGTTCCTCCCTGGGGCTGGCCCAAAGGCCGCCCGGTACAGTTCTCGAAAGCTTCCCCGCGAGAATGTGGAGCCTCCCCCTATCCAATCACATGGGCTCACCTTGTTGACTCTGTGACCTTTTTCGTCACGTCACCGGGAATCTAGGGGGTCTTGTGCGCGTGTGCAGTGGGCTTACCGAGAGGCCGGGCGCGACATTCACTACCGCACGGGAGCCCTCTCGCTCGCCTTAGATGTCAATCCGCTCGGCTTTAGCGACAAACGACACGTGCGCATGGCCGCTCGAAAATACGCAATTACGGAAGCTATGCAAGAATCTTTCGATCCGTAATCGCACAACAATAGCCATGAGTGACACGCTGCAGGAACAGCACGCAGCCGCAGATCACGCAATGCGCAACTGGACCTTCGAGAGGCAAGGTCCGGTCCGGATCGGTTCCGATGCGCACATGCAGATGTTCTGCCGCATGCTGCTCGACACACACAACCCGTACAAGCCGGCGGTCATCGACTGGCCGGCGCTCAAGCCCGCCGAGCTCAAGCGGCTCACGTCGCTGCCGATCTGGGACATCGCGGTGCAAACCGAAGGTCGTGCATCGATCCGCGTCGCGACCTATGCGGCGACGGTCGGCGATCCGCTGCTGCGCCGCGCGCTCGAGATGGACGGCGGCGAGGAAGCGCGCCACAAGGTCGTGCTGTCGAAGCTCGTCGAGGCATACGGCATCCGGCTCGCCCCCGAGCCGCCCTACCCGGCGCCGAAGGATCCCGAGTGGTCGTGGATGGTTACGGGCTTCAGCGAATGCATCGACAGCTTCTTCGCGTTCGGCCTGTTCCGCTCCGCGCAGCGCTCCGGGTATTTCCCGCCCGAACTCGTCGACACCTTCGAGCCCGTGATCCAGGAAGAAGGCCGCCACATCCTGTTCTTCGTGAACTGGTACGCGTGGTACTGGCGCAGCCTGCCGTGGTGGCGCCGGCCCTGGTTCTTCGCGCGGGTCGCGGCCGTGTGGGTGCATTTGATCCGCGAGCGCATCGGCATCGCGCGCGGGATCGACGCCGACGGCGTCGCACGCGACGCGAACTTCCCGGCGACGAACACCGCCGACATCGGCGAAGCGCTGAACCCGCGCGAGCTGATCGAACTGTGTCTCGCCGAGAACGATCGGCGGATGGCCGGTTACGACAAGCGCCTGCTGCGTCCGTTGTTCGTGCCGCGTATGGCACGGCTCGCGCTGCGGTTTCTCAAGAAGTAAGGCAACCGCGCCGGGCAAGGGCCCGGTTGCCCGGTCGAACATCCTGGCAACCGGGCCTCGGCCATCATCACGTCCGGGCCGGCTGCATGCCGGCCGGAGCCGGCCGGTGGCAATCGCATCGTCCGCATCCGGGCGCGCAGCAGCGCAATACGCTGTGATCAACGTATCCGTTCTGCTCCGTGCCCCGCGTCCCGTTCACACCTCGATGCGCGTTCGTCACACTTTGCATGGCGAGCCGCATCGCTCGGGCTGCCCGGCCCGCCGCCCGCTCGACGCCGCCACATCGCTACATCGCATGCGGTGTGAAACCTCACCGGCCTGCATCCACCTGCCAGATGTGGCGCCCTCGACACATTCGCTCACGCCGTTTTTTCTTCGGCGCTTCGAGGCGCGCGGACAAATTGTCACACCCAGGATTTGACAATTCAGGGGCGTCGGCCAGCGGCTTTAACAACCTGCCGCCAGCACGCGCAAACCGGTAGCGGGTAATGCCTCCCGGACGGGCTCGCCTCGTCGTCAAACCCCACACGAATGTCAACATCAACGAAATAGTCAATAGGACAAATTCGAAATACGAATGACGACAGCCCTGACCATCGCCCTGTAGCACTTTTTTACAAATTCGACGCGCCATCCCGCCCGGAACGCCCGTCACACGGGCCATCGCAGCGAACGAAATGCGCATATCAGCACAGCCCCGCATTCTTAATTTTGAATTAAATTGATTTAAATATAATCCAGTAAATCAATAAGAAATCGAAACTCAAATCTCGAATTAACAAATTAACGAGGTGGATATCCCATTATCGCAAAACACGCCGCCAAACATTACAAATTAGAAAGGAATGCCTCACTCGCAAACGTTTGCTATTTCACTTTCCTTACTTTTTCTCCAAAAGCATCTGTAACCTGCCGCACAAAACAAACATAACCCATTGATTTTTATAGATAAAATGCCGCACATGCCAAGGGAGCTCGATCCTACATTTTTCATTCTTACATCTTACAAATTCATTCCTCATTGACGCATCAAAACACGGCCTATTAACCATCCTTTAACTTTTCAAACCCGGTATTTATCACTTTTTAGCAATCTGAAAAATCCTCCTCCAATAAACTCCGCCCATCAATTTTGAGATTCGCGCGAGCGCACGGAGCATTCCTCTAACAAAAGAGACCGGTGTGTGGCGTGCACATTTGGAGGTAGCAGGACATGAACCGCACATACCGCTCGATCTGGAACGAAGCCCTCGGCGCCTGGGTCGCTGCATCCGAACACGATTCGGCACGGGGCAAGCCGAACAAGTCGGCTGTCATGGTCGCAGCCGTCGCGGCCCTGGCGATCAGCCTGCCCGGGCTCGCCGAGGCCAATACGATCAACACACAGCAGACCTGCCTTACGGGAAGCAACGGCGCGGTCGGCCGCGTGAACCCGGGTGGCACGCAAAACCAGGCCGGCGACGGCTCCGGTACGTACTCGGTCGTGGCCGGGTGTAACTCCAACGGCAACGGTTTCACGGGTGTCACGGTTTATGGCGCGTTTGCACAAGCAAACGGCAACGGCGCCGTCGCCATGGGTATCCAGTCATCTGCCGCCTTGTGGGGTGTGGCAACCGGCCTTGAAACGACCGCCAGCGGCATCGGCGCGACCGCCCTCGGCTTCGGCTCGACGGCAGCCGCGCTGAACTCCGTCGCAATCGGCGGCGCGGGCGGCAACGGTACGACGCCGCTGGCGCAGGCAAACTCGACCATCGCATCGGGTGCGGGCTCGATCGCAATCGGCAGCAACGCAACGAAGGGCGCGCAGTCGGCCGCTTCGGACAGCATCGCGGTCGGCGGCCAGTCATCCGTCGCATCGGCCGCCACGTCGGGGATCGCACTCGGCCGCGGTGCGACCGTCAACGGCGCGTACGGCATCGCTCAGGGCGACGGCATCGTCTCCGGCGCAACCGGCCAGAACGTCGCGATCGGTTCGTCGGGTACGACGGCCAACAGTGGTAGCGCGAACGGCGGCGCGGTGGCAATCGGCCGCGCGCAAACGGCCAGCGGCGACGGCGCGGTCGCGCTCGGCACCAGCAACTCGGCGAACGGCACGGGCGCGGTCGCGCTCGGCATCGGCAACTCGGCGAACGGCACCGGTGCGGTTGCGCTGGGCAGTGGCAACAGCGTGACGGGGACGGGTTCGGTCGGTATCGGCAGCGGCGCCAAGGCGACCTATGCGGGTTCGAGCGCAATCGGTGCCTCGTCGTATGCGGGCGGGACTTCGGCGCCTGCCTCCGCTTTCGGGAACGGGAGTTCCGCGACGGCGAACTATGCAACCGCGATCGGCGTCAACGCCAGCGCTGCCGGCGGCGGCAGCGTTGCGCTGGGCGTGGCCACTGCGAGTGCGCTCCAGAGCGTTGCAATCGGCCAGCAATCCAATGCTTCTCAAGCCGGCAACATTTCGATCGGCTCGTTTGCGACGGCCAGCGGCAACGGCAATGCGGTCGCGATGGGCTATCAATCGACCGCTTCCGCCGGCAACGCGATGGCGCTCGGCTACCTGTCGACGGCCAACGTTGCAAACTCCGTCGCCCTTGGCAACAACTCGGCGACGATTGGTGCGGCGGACACGGCGACGGGCGGCACCGGTTCGGTCAGCTCCGCCACGATCGGTGGCCAGACGTTCGGTAACTTTGCGGGCGCAAGCGCCGCCAACGGCGTCGTCAGCGTGGGTACGGCGGGCAACGAGCGTCGCATCCAGAACGTCGCAGCGGGTCTCGTCACGTCGACCAGCACCGATGCGATCAACGGTAGCCAGCTCTACTCGGTCGCGAGCACGACGACGTCGAGCATCACGAGCCTGTCGACGTCGGCTTCGACCGGCTTGTCGTCGGCGAATAGCTCGATCACGTCGCTCTCGACCTCCACGTCGACGGGTCTGTCGTCGGCCAACAGCTCGATCGGCTCGCTGTCGACCGGTCTCTCGTCGACGAACAGCTCGGTCACGTCGCTGTCGTCCTCCACGTCGACGGGGCTGTCGTCGGCCAACAGCTCGATCGGCTCGCTGTCGACCGGTCTCTCGTCGACGAACAGCTCGGTCACTTCGTTGTCGACCTCCACGTCGACGGGTCTGTCGTCGGCCAACAGCTCAATCGGTTCGCTCTCGACCGGCCTCTCGTCGACCAATAGCTCGGTCACTTCGCTGTCGTCCTCCACGTCGACGGGCCTGTCGTCGGCTACCAGCTCGATCGGCTCGCTCTCGACCGGCCTCTCGTCGACGAACAGCTCGGTCACCTCGCTGTCGTCCTCCACGTCGACGGGTCTGTCGTCGGCCAACAGCTCGATCGGTTCGCTCTCGACCGGTCTCTCGTCGACGAACAGCTCGGTCACTTCGCTTTCGTCCTCCACGTCGACCGGCCTCTCGTCGGCCACCAGCTCGATCGGTTCGCTCTCGACCGGTCTCTCGTCGACGAACAGCTCGGTCACCTCGCTGTCGTCCTCCACGTCGACGGGTCTGTCGTCGGCCAACAGCTCGATCGGTTCGCTCTCGACCGGCCTCTCGTCGACCAATAGCTCGGTCACCTCGCTGTCGTCCTCCACGTCGACGGGTCTCTCGTCGGCCAACAGCTCGATCGGTTCGCTCTCGACCGGCCTCTCGTCGACCAATAGCTCGGTCACCTCGCTGTCGTCCTCCACGTCGACCGGCCTGTCGTCGGCTAATAGCTCGATCACGTCCCTGTCGACTTCGACCTCGACTGGCTTGTCGTCGGCCACCAGTTCGATCGGTTCGCTCTCGACCGGCCTCTCGTCGACCAATAGCTCGGTCACCTCGCTGTCGTCCTCCACGTCGACTGGCCTCTCGTCGGCTAATAGCTCGATCACGTCCCTGTCGACGTCGACCTCGACCGGTCTGTCGTCGGCCACCAGCTCGATCGGCTCGCTCTCGACCGGCCTCTCGTCGACCAATAGCTCGGTCACCTCGCTGTCGTCCTCCACGTCGACTGGCCTCTCGTCGGCCAACAGTTCGATCACGTCGCTGTCGACGTCGACCTCGACTGGCTTGTCGTCGGCCACCAGTTCGATCGGCTCGCTCTCGACCGGTCTCTCGTCGACCAACAGCTCGATCACTTCGCTGTCGACGTCGACCTCGACCGGCCTGTCGTCGGCCAACAGCTCGATCGGTTCGCTGTCCACCGGCTTGAGCACGGTCTCGACGAAGACAGACAACCTCGGCAGCAGCACGGCCTCGGCACTTGGCGGTGGCTCGACGTATGACCCGACAACCGGCAAGGTCTCGGCGCCGTCGTACACCACATACAACGCGAACGGCACGACGTCGACCGCCAACAGCGTCGGCTCGGCAATCGACAGCATCAACAGCCAGGGCATCAAGTACTTCCACGCGAACTCGACCGGCGCCGACAGCACCGCGACGGGCACCGACGCCGTCGCCATCGGCAGCGGCGCCATCGCCAGCACGAACAATTCCGTCGCGCTGGGCGCCGGCTCGAAGGCCGACACCGCGGCCGTCGGCACGAGCAGCGCAACCGTCGACGGCGTCACGTTCGGCGGATTCGCAGGCACCAAGCCGGTTGGCACCGTTAGCGTCGGCAGCGCCAACAACGAGCGGCAAATCACCAATGTCGCCGCCGGCCAGGTAACGTCGACCAGTACCGACGCGATCAACGGTAGCCAGCTTTATTCCGTCGCCCAACAGGTCGGTACCGCGACCAGTGCCATTTCGTCGCTGTCGACTTCGACCTCGACGGGTCTGTCGTCGGCCAACAGCTCGATCACTTCGCTGTCGACTTCGACGTCGACCGGTCTGTCGTCGGCCAACAGTTCGATCACGTCGCTGTCGACTTCGACGTCGACCGGTCTGTCGTCGGCCAACAGCTCGATCACCTCGCTGTCGACTTCGACGTCGACCGGTCTGTCGTCGGCCAACAGCTCGATCACGTCGCTGTCGACCTCGACCTCGACGGGCTTGTCGTCGGCCAACAGCTCGATCACGTCGTTGTCGACTTCGACCTCAACCGGTCTGTCGTCGGCTAACAGCTCGATCACCTCGTTGTCGACCTCGACCTCGACGGGCTTGTCGTCGGCCAACAGCTCGATCACGTCGTTGTCGACCTCGACCTCGACGGGTCTGTCGTCGGCTAACAGCTCGATCACGTCGCTCTCGACTTCGACCTCGACGGGTCTGTCGTCGGCCAACAGTTCGATCACGTCCCTGTCGACTTCGACCTCGACCGGTTTGTCGTCGGCTAACAGCTCGATCACTTCGCTGTCGACGTCGACCTCGACGGGTCTGTCCTCGGCTAACAGCTCGATCACCTCGCTGTCGACGTCGACCTCGACCGGCCTCTCGTCGGCCAACAGCTCGATCACGTCGTTGTCCACGTCGACCTCGACGGGTCTGTCGTCGGCCAACAGTTCGATCACGTCCCTGTCGACTTCGACCTCGACCGGTTTGTCGTCGGCTAACAGCTCGATCACTTCGCTGTCGACTTCGACCTCGACGGGTCTGTCCTCGACTAACAGCTCGATCACCTCGCTGTCGACGTCGACCTCGACCGGCCTCTCGTCGGCCAACAGCTCGATCACTTCGTTGTCGACTTCGACCTCGACGGGCCTGTCGTCGGCCAACAGCTCGATCACTTCGCTCTCGACCTCGACCTCGACCGGTCTGTCGTCGGCTAACAGCTCGATCACTTCGCTCTCGACCTCGACCTCGACCGGTCTGTCGTCGGCTAACAGCTCGATCGATTCGCTGTCGACCTCGACCTCGACGGGTCTGTCGTCGGCTAACAGCTCGATCACTTCGCTCTCGACCTCGACCTCGACCGGTCTGTCGTCCGCGAATAGCTCGATCACGTCGCTGTCGACCTCGACCTCGACCGGTCTGTCGTCGGCTAACAGCTCGATCACCTCGCTGTCGACCTCGACCTCGACCGGTCTGTCGTCGGCTAACAGCTCGATCACCTCGCTGTCGACCTCGACCTCGACCGGTCTGTCGTCCGCGAATAGCTCGATCGATTCGCTGTCGACCTCGACCTCGACGGGCCTCTCGTCGGCTAACAGCTCGATCACTTCGCTGTCGACCTCGACGTCGACCGGTTTGTCGTCCGCGAATAGCTCGATCACCTCGTTGTCGACTTCGACCTCGACCGGCCTCTCGTCGGCCAACAGCTCGATCACTTCGCTCTCGACCTCGACCTCGACCGGCCTCTCGTCGGCGAATAGCTCGATCACGTCGCTGTCGACCTCGACCTCGACGGGTCTGTCGTCGGCTAACAGCTCGATCACTTCGCTCTCGACCTCGACCTCGACCGGTCTGTCGTCCGCGAATAGCTCGATCGATTCGCTGTCGACCTCGACCTCGACGGGCCTCTCTTCGGCTAACAGCTCGATCACTTCGCTCTCGACGTCGACCTCGACCGGCCTCTCGTCGGCCAACAGCTCGATCACTTCGCTGTCGACCTCGACCTCGACCGGCCTGTCGTCGGCCAATAGCTCGATCACGTCACTGTCGACCTCGACCTCGACGGGCCTCTCGTCGGCCAACAGCTCGATCGATTCGCTGTCGACCTCCACGTCGACGGGCTTGTCTTCGGCCAATAGCTCGATCACCTCGCTTTCGACATCGACCTCGACGGGTCTGTCGTCGGCCAATAGCTCGATCACGTCACTGTCGACCTCGACCTCGACGGGCCTCTCGTCGGCGAATAGCTCGATCACTTCGCTCTCGACGTCGACCTCGACGGGCCTGTCCTCGGCGAACAGCTCGATCACCTCGCTGTCCACGTCGACCTCGACCGGCATCAGTTCGCTGTCCACTGGCCTGAGCAGCACGAACAGCTCGGTGTCGTCGCTGTCGACCTCGACTTCGACGGGCCTGTCCTCGGCGAACAGCTCGATCAGCTCGCTGTCGACCTCCACGTCGACCGGCCTCTCCTCGGCCACCAGCTCGATCACGTCGTTGTCCACGTCGACCTCGACCGGCATCAGCTCGCTGTCCACCGGCCTGAGCAGCACGGACAGCACGATCCTGTCGCTGTCCACGTCGACGTCGACCGGCATCGGCTCGCTGTCCACCGGCCTGAGCAGCACGAACAGCTCGGTGTCGTCGCTGTCGACTTCGACCTCGACCGCGATCAACGCCGCGAAGACGCACTACTACAGCGTCAACGACAACGGCACGCAGCAGGCCAACTACGACAACACGGGCGCCACCGGCACCAACGCACTCGCCGCCGGCGTGAACGCCAGCGCGGCAGGCGCGAGCAGCGTGGCAGTCGGCGACGGTTCGAACGCGCAGTCGGCAGGCGCGGTCGCGATCGGCCAGAACGCATCGGCCACGGGCGGCAAGGCCGTGTCGATCGGCTCCGGCAACACGGCAACCGGCGACGGCGCAGTCGCGATCGGCGACCCGAGCATCGCGACGGGTACCGGCGCGGTCGCACTGGGCGCGAACGACACGGCGACCGGCAACGGCGCAGTGGCGCTCGGCAACGCGAACACCGCAACCGGTGCCAGCGCACTCGCCCTCGGCAGCTCGAACCAGGCCACCGCGGACAACACGATCGCGCTGGGCAACCAGTCGACGGCCAGCGCCGTCGGTGCGCAGGCCTACGGCTCGAGCGCCACGGCCAGCGCCGCCAACGCGCTCGCCCTGGGTTCGAACGCCACCGCGAACGTCGCCAACTCGATCGCACTCGGCGCCAACTCGGTCACGGCCGCGGCCGTCGGCACCTCCAGCGCCACGATCGGCGGCGTCACGTACTTCTTCGCGGGCAGCTCGCCGGTCGGCGTGGTGAGCGTCGGCGCACCGGGCCAGGAACGCCAGATCACGAACGTCGCTGCCGGCCGGATCTCGGCCACGAGCACGGACGCGATCAACGGCAGCCAGCTCAACGCGACGAACAACGCGGTCAACGCGCTGTCGACGTCCACCGCATCGAACGTCGCATCGCTGTCGACCGGCATCAACTCGCTGTCGACGGGCCTGAGCACGACGAACAGCAACGTGGCCTCGCTGTCCACGTCGACCTCGACCGCGATCAACTCGCTGTCGACCGGCCTGAGCACGACGAACAGCAACGTCAACTCGCTGTCGACGTCGACCTCGACGGGCCTCGGTTCGCTGTCCACCGGCCTGAGCACGACGAACAGCAACGTGGCCTCGCTGTCGACCGGCGTGACGAACATCAACAATCAGTTGAACCAGCTGTCGACGTCGATCAACAACAACACGACGCGCGCCGCCAACAACAACGGCATCGCGGCCGACATGAACGGCAAGGGCACCGACGTCCCGACCGTCACCGCGGGTTCGAACTCGGTGGCAATCGGCGCGAATTCGAACGACGGCGGTCGCTCGAACGTGGTGTCGGTCGGCAACGACCAGCAGCAGCGCCAGATCACGAACGTCGCGCCGGGTACGCAAGGCACCGACGCGGTGAACGTGAACCAGCTGACGCAGGTGCAGACGACGCTGTCGACGGCACTGTCGGGCCAGCAGGCGCAGATCAACTCGCTGGGTTCGCAACTGCAGCAGACCGACCAGATGGCGAAGCAGGGTATCGCGGCCGTCGGCGCGATGGCGTCGATCCCGCAGCTCGATCGCGACGCCAACTTCGGGATGGGTGTGGGCACGTCGACCTTCCTCGGCCAGAAGGCGATGGCGGTCAACATGCAGGC